>JBBIOC010000005.1:16801-23296 GCA_037443585.1 Candidatus Omnitrophota bacterium | reverse complement strand
TTTTTTATTAGATAAATTTTTCATAATTTTTAAAATAGGATTGTCTTCTGGTCTACAAAGAATACACCTGCAATGGCCGCAGTCATAAGGCAGGCAAGTGTGGCTGCAAAGAGGGCCTTAAAGCCTAATTGACTTAAGTCTTTTATGCGGCTCGGCGCAAGCGAAGCAATTCCACCTACAAAAATTGCAAGTGAAGCAATGTGTGCAAAACCACAAAGGCTGTAAGTTGCCAATACAATCGAACGGATATTTTGTATACCACCCGATCTTATAAGTGCATCCAGGTGCTGATAGGCTACAAGTTCTGTTACAATCGTCCTTTCACCTAAAAGTTTAGAAACTGCTGAGACATCCTCAATTGGCACACCTGTAATAAAAGTAAATGGATAAAAAACCAAACTCAAGATATCCTGAAGGGATATATTTATCAATCTTCCCAGAACCCAATTTACCATCGCAAGAAATCCTAAAGATGTCAAAAGCAATGCCACAACGCCAACACAGAGTTTGACTCCTTCAAACGAGCCATTTATGACTGCCTCAATCCAGTTTGAAGAATGCATGGATTCCTCTCTGAGAACCTTACCTAAAGTAACAGGTTCATCTCGCTCTGGATAGAGGAGTTTTGACATAATAATAGCTGCTGGTGCACTCATTAGTGAGGCAGATATAAGGTGTCCTGCAATCATAGGAAAGTCTTTCTGTAAGAATGAAACATAGAGCGCAAGGACTGAAGAGGCTATGGTGGCCATACCAGCAGTTAAGATTGTGCATAATTCAGAGTGAGTCATCTTTTCAATATAAGGCCTGATTGTAAAACAAGATTCTACACCTACAAATATATTACTTGATGCGCAGAGCGCCTCTGCCCCACTTATGCGCATAAGTTTTGTAAACAGAATTGCAAAGCCCCTGACGACTAAAGGCATAATCCGGATAAAATATAGAAATGCCATCAAGGCAGAGAAGAATACTATTGTTGGCAATGCCTGGAATGCCAGGATAAAACCAATAGAGCTTTCTCCAGCAGGCCCTATCTCTCCAGGTGAAATAGCCAGAGGGCCTAAAAGAAAATAAATTCCTTCTTTTGCAAATGAAAGCATCCTGATAACTGCTGTATTAAGCCAGCGAAATACAGAGACACCAACAGGAAGCCAGAAGATAACTATTGCAACGAGCATCTGGAACAAAATCCCCCAGAATATAATTCGCCAATTTATTTTAGTGCGGTCTTTGGAAAAGGCCCATGCAACAAACATCAATACAAAAACACCAAATAGACTTATAAGGTTATAAATGTCCACGTTTCTTCATCAAATCCCAATAGACATAATTATACCACTATTACCCTAAAATTTAATCTTTTTTAGGATCGCTGTCAACTTGGAATCCTATTATTCTTCTATCCTTTTTCAGTGTCGGCTTTAATAGAAGATACCTTCTGCCGCCCCAACTTGAGGCGCCAATTTGGCACCTCAAGTTTGTAATCTCTTGTTTTGTAAGTTGATACATAAAGTCATCAGGAAATCTTTCTATATTCCTGCGCACCTGCCGAGTCAATTGTTTAACCTCTGCCCCGTAAAGCATAGCAAGGTCCCTATCCAACATTACTTTTTTCCCTCTGACTTGGAATATTTTACTTTCAATTGAAATTAAATCTGACATATTGAGTCCTTTTGTGTGAAGATCTGTAAAACAATATCCTTGCTACCTAATATTATAGACGTAAAAAGTTCATATTTTCTTTCAAACTTTTTTAATTTTTTTGAATGGATAATACTAAAGGCAGGTCAATTTAATCTTAAATAATACAGGTGATTTGGTAAAGTATGTGATAGGCTGGTGCCGGAGGTGGGAGTTGAACCCACAAGGCCTTTCGACCATCGGTTTTTGAGACCGACGCGTATGCCAGTTCCGCCACTCCGGCGAAATTTTATGAAATTTTACGAAATAAAATTTCATCCTCCCATCCCTCTAAACTTCTCATACCTATTTTCCAAAAGCACATCTATGGACATCCCTCTCAATTCATTCAATGCCTTCTTTATAAACTTTTTAATCTCCTCTGCAGCTGCTTTAGGGTCCCTGTGCGCCCCGCCCAGAGGTTCTGGCACATAATCATCAATCACCCCTATTTGTTTCAAATCCTTTGCAGTGAGCTTTAAGGCCTCTGCAGCCTCAGAAGCCTTCAACCTCTCCTTCCATAAGATTGCAGCACAACCCTCAGGCGAAATAACAGAATAATAGGCATTCTCTAAGACATAGACCCTATCACCTACTCCGATTCCAAGCGCTCCGCCACTGCCACCCTCACCTATTACAAATACAACAATCGGCACCTTTAAAAGTATCATCTCCATTAGATTATAAGCTATTGAATGTGCTTGTCCCCTCTCTTCAGCTCCAATACCAGGATATGCGCCAGGGGTGTCAATAAAGACAATAATTGGTATATTAAACTTTTCTGCAATTTTCATTACCCTTATAGCCTTTCTATATCCTTCTGGATGTGCGCTTCCAAAATTCCTGAGAAGATTCTCCTTTGTATCCTTACCTTTCTGATGCCCAATAACACAAAGTCGCTCGTTGTCCAGTCTTGCGAAACCTGTAACTATAGCGCGGTCGTCTGAAAATAGGCGTTCCCCATGAAGTTCTACAAAATCTGCCATCATCATATTTATATAGTCAAGTGTATAAGGCCTCTTTGGATGCCTGGCAATCTGCACCCTCTGCCAGGGGGTGAGCGCCTCAAAGACCTCCTTCTTTACCTTATCTAACCTCTGCTCTAAATTTTTAATCTCGTTTGAGAGGTCAATCCTCTTATCTGTGGCAAGGCCTTTTAATTCTTCTATCTTCCTTTCTAATTCCAGAATTGGCTTTTCGAAGTCTAAATTGCCATTCATATAGGGGGTTAATCTACAATCGTAACTTCTGTTCCGGTGGGTATTATTGTAAAGAGTTCTTCTACGTCCTGATTCAACATCCTGATGCAACCCTTTGTTGCCTGTTTTCCAACAGACTCCGGCTCTATGGTACCGTGGAGCCCATATCCAGGAATAGAAAAACCCATCCATCTTGAACCTAAGATATTTTTAGGGCTATCACTGGGGACAATAGCACCCTGCGTATACCAGACAGGGTTAACTATTTTGTTGATAATCTGAAAAGTGCCTATTGGTGTGGTATTGTTTTCACCTGTGGAGACTATATAAATCTTAATAACCTCATCGCCTGACATAAGGGTCAATGTATTCTGGGACTTGTCAACAATTATATTGAATCTTTGATTTGTAACTTTTAGTTTTGAATGGGCCTTTATCGTATCAGAACTAAGGGTATTAGACCTTTTAATCAACTCAATTGTGGTATTAAATCTTTTAGCTATTCTGTAAAGCGTATCACCAGGTTGAACCTCATATAAGGTATCTTTCGAGGTTATGATTGGAGAAAAAAGGATACTTATATTCAGCTCCCCAAGTCTCTTCTGAACCCAAGCAATAGAACTTATATCCGGAGAAAGTTTAACTACCGTCTGATAGGCATCCCTTGCCTCAACTATCATCCCCCTTTTTTCAGAGGCCTGGGCAAGCGAAAGATAAACTGGACCTAATGACCTGGAATTTTGCGGAGCTTCATTTTTAAGTTTCTCAAGTTCAATAATTGCCTCGTTCAGTTTACCTTGGGCTATAAGGGCCTTTGCAACTTTAATACCCCCCTTCTCGCCTTTTAAAACACCCTCGTTCTTACCTAAGGATTTTACAAATATAATTACTAAGAGAACCCCTATTATAATACTTAGAGCTATTGTGATTATCCTTCTCAATTTAAACCTCCTTACATATTGCAGAAGAGTGCCACTAATATTCCTAAAGTTGCCCCTACCAAGACCTCAAAAGGTGTATGGCCAATCAATTCCTTCAGCCTCTCCTCCTTTATCCCCCTTTTGAAATAGATATCCTCCATTATTCGATTAAGGGCCTCTGCTTGACGGCCGCTTGAGCGTCGCACGCCCTGGGCATCTAACATAATTATGAATGCAAATATAAAGGTGACTGCAAAGATAGGGGAATTAAAACCAAAGGCAAGACCAACAGAGGTTGCAAGCGCAGTTACGCTTGCAGCGTGGGAACTGGGCATGCCGCCAGTTCCAACAAACCACTTAAAATCAAACCTCTTCTCTCTAAAAACCCCAAAGGCAACCTTTATGCTCTGCGCCACTAACCACGCAAGTATAGTGGTCAGGAAAATCTTGTTTTCACCTAATGCCGCAAAGAAGTTGCGCAATTATTTCTCCGACTTTGGGACATCTGCAGGAATGACATCTATGGATAATTTCTTCAACATTGTAAATTGTCTATCTTTTATTATAAAGCCCCTGTTGCCCAAAGCGAGCCGCTTTTGGTCATTTTCTTTCAGAGCTAATATCTTTTGATTCCTTTGATTGGTCTTTACAACCTGCATCGCCTTTTTAAGTTCAACTAAAGAGTTAAGTTTCGCCTCGAGCATTCTCTTCTCCTCAGTAAGTCTCCTTGCGCGGGTCTCAAGTATATCGCGGTTTCGCTTCAGGCCTGCTATCTCCACTCGCATACTCTGCTTGTCCATCTCAAGGCTGGCAATCTCTACCTCTGCCTCCCTCAACCTTTGATTTGTCTGGGCAATTTCTGTCTCAACCGCCTTTATCCTCTCAGCAAGGCTTCCAATTGTCTCCTCCTTCTCTTTAAGGCTGATTTCAAGGTCGCTGATTCGGCCTTTAAGCTCAACCCTTTCTCTGTTGGCCTTTGTCACATAATATGAATGATATCCAATCAGCCAGAAAAAGGCTATAATTGAGATAATAGCTACTATTATAGAAATTTCAGACCTTTTCATCTTTTTCAAGCCTCCAAATTTACTTAATATTATATAAGATTTAAGGGATTTGGGCAAGTAAAAAATAATGGCAAAATTTTTAGAATTTGATAGTGCCGCCAATAGTCAGGGCAGTCTCATTTATTAGACGGAGCTCAAGAGAGAATAAGAAGGAACTTAAGAGCGAAGGAAGGACATCAACGCCTAATACTATTCCAATATTATTGTCATCCCCTGCTACATATAGGTCATAAAGGCCACCTGAATTAAAGCTCACATCCACTTCTGAATCAGAGTAGGTTAGTCCAGCATAAGGGACAATGTAGAGATCTTTTAACCCAAATGGAACTATAAATTTCTTGCTTGCCAGAAGGCTCGCCTGCCACTCCTTTACCTCAAATCTAGTATCTGTGGCAGTAACGGATGAACCATTCAGTTTTGCCTTGCTAATGTCTGGGTCTGTCTCTCTATATTGCGCATCCAGCGTCAGTCTAATACCGTAATCTTTAAATTCATATAAAATGGCCTTTGCTCCAACACCCCATACTAAACCACTATCTGCCTCAACCTTTATATTATTAGTTCCATAATCCCATTTTACCTCCAAGTCACTCGTGCCAACCTTTACATAAGGCTCAATTCTATTGTAAAGAGTAGTTGAGAACTTCGCCATATAATACTGGCCTTCCAATTCTGCATTCCTTACCTCTGCCTCAGAAGCCTTTAGGTCTTTATTAAAGATTATCTCTATATCTAAACCACCTTTTATTGCAACCTTTTCGTATTCATCCAGGGTCTGTTTTATTACATTGGAACGCAGATAGGCAGAATTCTCTGGCAGGTCTATATCCAAAGGATTGCCAACTGTAGCTGCAAAGCAAGTCCCTGAAATCCCTAAAATTAAAACAAAAGTCCCCAATAATCTCTGCATTATAGCCTCCTAGCTTTTATAAAATTTTATGCTATTTTATTAAAAATTATACACTATAATGTTTAATTTGTCAAATAATGGGCGAAAATTTTTTGAAAGAAAATCAGAAGCTTCCTCGTCTTATATATAAACTTCAGGAGGTGGCTTATGTTTTCTAAAGTCTATTCAGCTGCTACTATTGGGATAGATGCATATCCAGTTGAAATCGAAGTAGATATAACGAGGGGCCTGCCAACTACAATAATTGTAGGCTTGCCTGATATAGCAACAAAGGAATCGAGGGACAGGGTAAAGTCTGCGATTAAAAATAGCCAATTTGACTATCCTGCCGAAAGGATTACAATAAACCTTGCGCCTGCTGATATAAAAAAGGAAGGGCCGAGCTTTGACCTTCCAATAGCACTCGGGATATTATCTGCAACAGGCCAGATAGATTCTTCCTTTCTTTCAGATTTTATTATTCTCGGAGAATTAGCCCTGGATGGCAGTCTGAGACCTGTAAAAGGGACGCTCCCAATTGCAATGGCAGTTAAAAACTTTAAAAAGCGTAAACTAATTCTGCCTTTGGAAAACGCAAAGGAGGGCGAGATTGTTGAAGGTATTGAAGTATATCCTGTAGATTCTCTAATTGATATAATCAGGTTTTTTAGAAAGGAGACAGAGATTCAACCATTTCATTTAGAAATAAATAAGATATTTGAAGAGGCGGCCTTTGA
>JBBIOC010000005.1:8652-16763 GCA_037443585.1 Candidatus Omnitrophota bacterium | reverse complement strand
GCTTGCTAAGAGGGCTTTGGAGATTGCTGCTGCTGGCGGCCACAACGTGCTGATGATTGGGCCGCCAGGAAGCGGAAAGACAATGCTTGCAAAGAGGCTAACAACCATTATCCCTGATATGTGCCTTGAGGAATCTCTTGAAACAACAAAGATTCATAGTGTAGCAGGCCTCATCAATTCAAAAAATTCAGTAATTTCAAAGAGGCCATTTAGAGCACCTCACCATACAGCAAGTGACATTGCCTTGGTGGGCGGCGGGAGCGTGCCAAGGCCTGGGGAGGTGAGCCTTGCAAACAATGGCATATTATTCCTGGATGAACTGCCTGAATTTAATAGAAGCGTTCTGGAGGCCTTGAGACAGCCTCTTGAAGAAGGCAAGATAACTATCTCCAGAATAAATAATATATTTACATTTCCTGCAAGATTTATGCTTGTCTGTGCAATGAACCCCTGCCCGTGCGGTTATTTTACAGACCCTAAAAAGAGTTGCCACTGTACTCCAAATAGAATAGAAAAATATCTTTCAAAGATATCGGGTCCGCTTTTAGACAGGATTGATATACATATAGAGGTCCCTTCAATCAAATATAAAGAGCTCTCTGATGAAGCAAATGGCGAATGCTCAGAGAATATCAAGAAAAGGGTAGAGCAGGCAAGGAAGGTTCAAAGGCAGAGATTTCGAGACGAGGGTATATTTTCAAATGCCCAGATGTCATATAGGCACATAAAAAGGTTCTGCAAGATAGATAATGAATCTAAAGAGTTGCTGAAATCCGCAATAAATGAATTGGGCTTCAGCGTCCGCTGCTATCATAAAATCTTAAAAGTAGCAAGGACAATCGCAGACTTGGAAGGAAAAGAAAATATTGCCCCTGATAACATTTCTGAGGCAATCCAGTATAGAAGCCTGGATAGAAATTTGTGGGCCTAATCTGACAAATCTAACCAGGTTAGAATGGGAGGGATTATGACTATAACAATATCTCAAGCAAAAAGAGAACGATTAAATTTTAAAGGAGCAATATACCATATTACAACACGATGTAATAATAAAGAATCTCTGATTAAGAACGATCTTGATTTCAGAAAATATAGAATTATATTAAAGAAATGTAAGAAAAAATTTGGATTTCTACTACACGACTACATAATTATGAATAGTCATACACATCTAATTATTCGCTTACAATCAATCCTGGATATTTCAAGAATTATGCAAGCAATTAATAGGCAATATGCAAGATGGTATAATGAACACTATAAAAGAAAAGGCCATTTTTGGGAAGACAGATTTTATGGTGAGTTAATAAAAGATGACCTTCAATTATTGGCAGTTATGCGATATATAGATTTAAATCCAGTAAGGGCAGGTTTATGTCAAAAACCAACTGACTGGAAATACTCAGGAGCGAGGTTCTATATTAATGGAACCAAAGATGATCTAATGGATGCACCAGATGTATATAATAATTTAGGAAAAGATATGGAATCGAGACAAAAAGCATATTCCAATATCTTTCCTTTTGATTTAACAAATTTAGCTTTAAGTGAGTTATATCAAACTAAGACTAAAAATTTGTGCGTGTAATCTGACAATTCTAACCAGGTTAGAAGAAAGAAATTTATGGGCATAAAATCTCTTTTATTTTTTTAATAATTCTTTAAAGGTATAAGGTTTAAGGATATATCCGTAGGCACCTAAATCTCGACACCGTTTTATTATACCCAGTACTTTAATCTCTTCTGGAAAAGTAGAGTTATCCACAATCGCAGATACCCCTTAAGGGGTATCTACATTTATATCTTTACCTCGCCATAATTTCTTTTATGGTGGCGTAATAGATTGAAATAATTACAATAACGAGGAAGGTCAATATCCTGATTAGCAAAGGGTCAAATGTCTCGCCGCTTTTCGTCCAGATACCCGCAAGCCAAGTCTCCAGTTCAGTAGTAGCTAATAGAATTAGAGATAATAATACACAATAAGAGAATGACTTTTTTATCTCCCAAATTCTTAACAATATTAGAAATAAAATAAATATAAAGACCCAAAACAATGGATTAAAATAAGAAAACTGAAAACTCTTTAGGCTTTCTAAGTAAGGTTTTAGTCCAATTTTTAACGCACCAAAATATGTATTTATATCCATATCCATTTTTTATTATACCTTAAAAATTTCAATCTGTCTCTATTTCAATAAAGATTTTATCATCTTTTCAATCTCAGCTTCCATTGCTTTTTTATCGCCTTCTGATAAATAGCGCATCACATTTATCTTAAAGGCTGAATCCAACCATTGTATCTGAGGACTCGCCATAAGTCCGCCTATCTTAAATTCAAAATCTACATAAGGCAACCTTTCACCCATAATAAAAAATAATATCCTCAATTTAAAGGACTCTTTTAAAACTTCTGTAGAAAGCCTTACCAACATATTACCTTTTACCTTCCGCTTGTCAATAATTTTAAGGCCTGACTCCATGTAAATATCTTTATTGTGCAACTTGATATTATCGAGAGAGACCTCTTCGCCTGTTACAAAAAATGAAAAATTTGAAGAAAAATTATCAAAATGAATGTTTCTAAGCGAGACGACATTTAAAAAATCAGCAATTAAATCTAGCAAATTCAGATTTTTTATAAAACCATTTGAGAGGGCTGCTGTGCCTGCTAAATACGGAGATGCCTTTGAATCAAAAACGCCTTTACCATTAAAACTCCCTGCTAAATCAAAATTAAAATTAAACGCGCTTGCCAGTTCACCCATATCAACCCCATTGAATTCAAAATCCACAAATTCTGCAGGTGGAAATATTGCAAAATCAAGAAACCCTCTAGCTTTCAAAATTCCTTTATATCCCGATAAAATAATATCGTTAAAATAAACCTTTTTTTCATCAATATGCAAGAAAGAGCTAAAATCCATCAGCTCTAAATTAATATCCGGTTTTAATAAATCTTTTGCATAAATATAAATAACCTTCTTTGCCTCTAACGATAAGGTCTCTCTATCTAAAAACTTGCATAATAAATCATTCATGGCAAATTTTATAGTTTTTGTCTCTCTTTCCATTTTGAGAAGAAGGTTGCCTTTGATTGAATCTCTGAATTTATACCCCGAAAATAAGAATTCAAAATTTAAAGAATTGAAGGGTCTTAAAGACGGCAACTGCCCTGGATATGAGACCAGTTTTAATTCTACATATGGAGACTCAAAGTTAGACAATTTGCACTCAAGGCCTATGGGGAAATTATTCACAAAGCAAGAGAGGTCCTCAATCACTAATTCCTCTCTTGACAATCTTAGATTACAATAAAAATTATCGATTTTAAACATCGCTGGCAAATAAATGAATTTACTTTTAAACATATCCAATCTTATTAAAAACTGCCGCTCTTTTATTGCCCCTCTTATCTGCATAATAAAATTCCGGATGAAGGCTAAAACTGATTTTGTTCTATAATACACCGACTCTGAAAAATCAGGTTCTTTTAAGAATAGATTGACATCTAAAATTGGATTTATTCTATAATTTTCTATAAAGCCAGTTACCCCTATTTTAAACTGTCCAAAATCTAAAACCAATTCATCCAGCGAACATAAATCTCCAGTAAGGGTTGTTTCCAATCTATATCCTACCTTATCAATAGGCTCAAATAGGTATAATAAATAATCCTTTAATCTGCAATTCTTAAAATCTATTATCCCTTCTGAATAAACCTTATTATTCCTTTTCAGTTTGAACCAAAAATCGAAACCTATCCCATCCAAGATGGACATATTTTTATCGAATTTAGCACTGCCAAGTGCCACCTTTATCAGAATATTTTTATCAAATTTTAATTTATTATTATAGAACTTACCTTCTTTATCGTAGAGTTTTAAATCCTTAAAGGCGGGGTAAAGGACAGGTTCTACAAAATTTAATTTTGTAACTACAATGTCCCTTCTTATAATCAAAGGAAGTAATCTGAACTGTATAGCGCATTTTTTTGCATAGAGATAAGAGACTTTATTTTCACTATCATAAATTTTTAGGTTATATAAAATCAATTCTCCATAAGGCAAAAATCCTATTTTTTCAATAGTAACATTTTTATCTAGAAGACTGCTTGCACTTTTCTCTATAATATTTTTAATGTGAAGGAAGGCCTCATAAAAGAAAAAAGGCAGATTAAAAATTACTGTTATAAAGATAACTATAAAGATAATTAAAAGGATGCTACGGCGTAACTGTGACGAAAATTTTATCATTTTTATAGACCTTGATGATATCTACGTAATATCTTATACTGAAATTATTATTGAAAGCGCTTCTATAGGAAATTTCTTTATATTCTGAAAAAAGGAGAAAGAGGGGTTCAGAAAAAAGTTCAGTCTTTATATTCTCAATGTCCTTTTTTTGTTCTGCAGTAAGATTTTCAATATCTTCCATTATTTTTAATATATATGCCTTAGCAAAAATTGCGCCATTTGAATCGGGATAATCTCTGATATACTCTGAAAAATTTTTAATAGACTCCCAATACATCTTTTGCATAAAAAGGTATTCTCCTATTGCAAACTCAGACTCCCTTGCATATCTGCTATCAGGGAAATCTCTGATTATAGAACGGAATTCTAAAAAAGCAAAATCATACTCTCTTTGTTTAATAAACCTGCATGCCTTAACATATTCTTCTCTTCCATCTTGTTCTGCTAGGCCAGGTGTAATATTAATTAAAAAAAATAGGCTAAATAAAAAACCTCGCACCCGTAAAGGTGCGAGGCAAAAGGCAACCACCTCTCCGAAAGGTGACCGAGCTGCCGAAAAAGCTCGTTTAATTGCCTTGTATATTTTTACCATAAAAAATAAAGATTGTCAAGGCTGAGAGGACTTTGGCAGTGTAAAAATAAATCGACTGCCTTTGCCAATTTGGCTTTCTACCCGCATCCTGCCTTTATGTAATTCCACTATATCCTTCGCAATAGGCAGACCCAAACCTGTGCCTTCCTTTTTTTCTTTTACAATCCTTACAAACTTATCAAATATCCTATCTAACTCGTCAGATGGAATACCCGGACCTGTATCCCAAACCTCCACCTGGATCTCCTGCTGTAGATTCAAGATCTGCACGCCAATCTCTGAATTTGACTCACAGAACTTTATCGCATTGCTCAATAAGTTTATCATCACCTGCGTAATCTTGTCCCTATCAACAAATATCTTTGGTAAATTTTCAGCATACTCTCTCTTTAAATCAATATTCTTCTCCTTAAGTAATCTGTCAAAGGACTTCAATACCTCTTCTGAAATCTCTACAAAATCCAATTCTTCTTTTTTAAGCTCCATCTTTCCAGATTCTATCTTTGAAAGGTCCAATAAATCGCTCACCAATCTTGAGAGTCTGTTAATAACCCTTGCAGAATCCTCCAGGATCTCCTTTTGCGTAGGTGTTATCTCCCCTGCAAAACCTTTATGGATATTGTCCAGATTGCCTTTAACAATTGTAAGCGGGGTCCTTAACTCATGCGATACATTTGCAGCAAAATCTGACTTCATCTGGTCCAGCCTTTTCAAAACCTCATTTGCCTTTTCCAATTCCGCCTTCTTTAATGCTATCTCTTTCTGCAATCTCTCTTTTTCCAATCTCGCCTTATATTCAATTATAGTCTTTTTAACTATCAAAGGTATGGAATCGGCGTAATTTTCTCGTTTTGGAAGATAGTCATATGCGCCTTCTTTCATTGCCTGCACAGCCACATTTTCATCGCCCTGGCCTGTAATCATAATCACTGGAATATTTATGCCCTTCTCTTTAATGGCCTTAAAAGTATCGAGACCGCTCTTTTTTGGCAGATTATAATCCAAAAGGATTATGCTGAACTCCTTTCTTCCTATAGTCTCTAATGCCTCCTCTCCCGAACCTGCTACTTCTATCTCGTATTCATAAGCAGCGTCCTTTGCAAGCATGCGCCTGGCAACCTGCGCATCAATAGGATTATCCTCAACCATCAAGATTTTGATAGTCTCTTTTTCTGTCATATAATCTTGTAAAATATAAATATATAATTGCACAGATGATCGCAGATTAAAAGATACAGATGATCACAGATTGCCGTCTACAATTTCTGTGATCATCTGTGAAAACGTGAGCCTAACATGAAATCTGTGATCGTCTGTGCTTTATTAACGTACTTTTCAGATGCCAATTACCTCTTCGGCAATGTGAAATAAAAGATAGAGCCTTTGCCCAACTCAGACTCTACCCAAATCCTTCCGCCATGCATCTCAACAATCTTTTTAACAATTGTCAGACCTGCACCTGTGCCTTCATATTCATCCCTTCCGTGCAGCCTCTGGAATATCTGAAAGATCTTATCATAATACTGCTTCTCTATGCCAATCCCATTATCCTTTACATAGAATTCATAAAAGCTGTCTCTATCCTTATACCCTATCTCTATCAAAGGAGCCCTCTCTTTTGGCGAATATTTAATTGCATTCGAGACCAAATTGGAAAAGACCTCTGCAATTCTCACCCTGTCACATTCTACTATCGGGAGCGTCCCAGCTATCTTTAATTGTCCTTTTTTCTCTGCCAGAGAATACTCTAAATTTTTCTTAACCTCTTCCAATAGTTTATTAAAATCAACCTTTTCGTAAGGATTTTTTATTCTCGCAATTCTCGAAAGGTTCAAAAGGTCTTCGATTAAATGGGTCATCCTTGTAGAAGAGTCAGACATAGATTTGAGATACTCCTTCCCTTGTTCGTCCAACTTTTCCTTATAGTCCTCCATCAAAAATTTTGTAAAGGCACTCATCCCCCTCAAAGGCTCTTTTAAATCATGTGAGACAGTATAGGTAAAATCGTCTAACTCCTTGTTTGAACGTGCAAGCGCCTCATTCGCCTCTGCAAGCTGCTGGGTGCGCTCCCTTACCTTGTTTTCAAGGTTTGTGTATAATTCCTTTAATTCCCCTGCCATCTTATTAAACCCAAAAGCCAACTCCTCTATCTCATCACCTGTCTTTATATTGAGACGATGGTCCAGATTCCCGCTGCCAATGAGTTCTGCGCCATGATGCAACTCCTTCAATGGGTTTGTAATGGATTTTATAGTGTAGGCTATTACAAAGAAACATATAAAGGCAATTATCATTATAATTATTCCAATAATCATATTTATAAATCTTACCTTTCGCTCAATATCCTCACGCGCCTTATTTAATTGCGCTACCTCTAATTCCTGCGCCTTCTTCAGGGCCTCTTTTAAAGAATTTTCTAGATTTATTAATTGCCCCCTTTTTTGCTTCAACAATTCATCATGGAGGTTCATAATATTCAGAGCGGACTCATTTAATCTATTAAGACCCTCTTCTGTCTCTCCAAGAGTCTGAATCTCGCCTTCAGTTACATACCTGCGAAAGGTTTCAAGGTCCTGCCGCATCTTGAAATAGAGTTCTGTGTAAAGGTCTTTATAGACTTTCTCCTGTGTCAAGATATAGTCATTAGTCAGCCTGACTGTATCAGAGATGTAAGCCTTCAGCCTTGAAATTGCATAGTATGCAGGGATGTGGGTAGAAGTTACGGCTGCTGCATCTTTCCCTTTCTCTATCTCACCCTTTCTATATTCCAGCAATTTGTCTGCTAAATTCTGGAGTCTGGTCTCGTTCTGTAAAATAGTATTGATTAATTCAGACCTTCTCTGATAAGAGACAACCCCCTTTTCTAAATTCTCATTTAAAATTTTATTTTTATTCAATATATCAATAAAGATAATCTCGCGGTCTTTGAGCTGGGCAAAATTTTTATATTCCTCAAGATTTTTCTGAATATCTTGATTTAGCTCTAAATAGGATCTATTGAATTTAGGATCCCCTGTAATAAAATATCTTCCGCTTACAGCCCAGCTATCCACAATATCTCCCCCGAGCCTTAAAATATTCTGAAATGCAGGCAGGTCCTCAGTCAATGTCCCGCCCAATGTCGTCTTCTTAGAGACTTGCAGCTGTTCGAATTCAATAAGTCTCTTTGCATTCTCCTCGAGCTCAGCCTCCCTTCCAAAAAGTTTCAACAGGCCTTCTATCTCTTTACCCTTTATGCCTATTACGATATCCAGATTTTTTTT
>JBBIOC010000005.1:5030-8623 GCA_037443585.1 Candidatus Omnitrophota bacterium | reverse complement strand
ATCTCGCTCATTGTCTGAAAAAAGATAACTATGGTAATTGCGATGGTCCCTCAAGAGCTTTGAAAGTTCGAAGATCCCCTTATCTATAGTATCCTTATGAATTGGGTTTGATTCAGTAATATATCTATCTAAGGCATTGAAGACCTCTGAGAATTTCAGATTCAACAAGCGGAGGGACTCGGTTGCTGGCAGGTATTGCGCCTGCAATAATAACAGGTCTTTCTCTTTTGTTATCTGACTCTCCTGGTTTTGGACTAAAGTATCGAGCAATCCTTTAAAAGAATCTTTCTTTTGATTTAGATTAAAGACCGCTTCAAGAAGTTCTTCTCTATTTTTAAACAGTTCTTCAGAGAGATTCTCAATATCAGAGAGGGGGTCTTCGATTTTTACTAAGAGGTCTTTTTCCTCCTGAAGGGTTGAAAATCTCCTAAAATCTTCAATATTATCCTTAAGCTCTCTGATAGAGACCTTGAACCTCTTTTTATATTCCTCATCCTGGGTAATTAAAAAATTTGGGAGTCTTGAAGAGGCCTCTCTAATAGAAACGAGAATCTGCGAGGCATAACGTATTGCCGGGATGTCTTTTGTAAGGGCGAGGTCTAAGCCTTTATAGATCTGCCTTAGACTAAAAATAGAGATGGCACCTAATGCGGTAACTAAGAAAAAGGTTATAACAAGGCCGAGTCCAATCTTTCGGCTGATACGCATAGTTTAATTGTAACATAACTTGTTATATTTATCAAACTCTCCTTTCTAACCTGGTTAGATTTGTCAGATTACACGCACAAATTTTTAGATGTGTGTCCCCGGGTCTTCATACCCATCATGGGGCGGTGGAAAATCAGGCGGCGGTGGCGGAGGTTCATATGCCTCAACTCTTGGAGGCACTAATACGCAGAGTATATCATCTTCTGTAATCAGTGCTGAAGGTGCATAGAGCCTATAATGGACCTTTATAGGTGAATTTAGAACAGGCGTCTTCCCTTTCGTATTGTCTCCTAAAAATACCTTTGCATAATTATCTGCATCTATCTTGATCAAATAATCTTTATCCATGGGACTGCTTTCCTGAAAAGAGACCTTTCGCGCCCATTCCTCATAGCCAGCACCCTCGTCAACAAAAAGGTGGAAGTCATAGATCTCAAAACCTGAGTTATTCAATTCAAAGACCTGGTCAGGTTTGCCATTCGAAAGCCCTAGCAATTCCTCTACTGGCATATTGTATAAAACGTTGCCGAGTTCTTCTTTTGTCAAAAATGCTTTAGGGTTAGTATTGGCAAATACTGTAATGCCCCTTCTATAAAGTAAATCCGTCTGGAGCTTATAGAGTTCTTCCTCACTCAAGCGGCTCGTCTCTCTTGGCAACATGCCACTTAGGCCCATAGTTCTTATATAGAGGTCGACGAAATTTGCCTTTGTCAGAGGTCTTGAGGGGTTGTATGTATTCTTTATAGCCCTGGCTAACTTCTGATTAGAGAATAGTTCAACTATGTCACAGGGTGTAATCAATTCACCCTCTTTCCCAAGAATCCTAAAACTTGTCCTGATCTTAGAGCCTGCTTTAGGAATCTTGCCTTTTATACCATCGCCAAAATAGAGTGTTGCATTATTACAGGAATCAAGTTTTACTACATAATCCGCACTGGACGGATTGCTCTCAGAGAAATTTTGTCTGCGGTTCCACAATCTTTCACCTGAACCTTCATCTACAAAGAGATTCATATCATATACTTCAAACCCTGAATTCCTTAATTCGAATGTCTGATTCTTATTCCCATTGCTGACTATAGAATCTTCAATAATTACTTTTTTTAATACCTCTGTCAGTTCCTCCTTTGTAAGTGGGTCCTTAGCCCTTGTATCTAATAATACCGCGATATCCCTCTTTGCTAAAACCTGCGTTTCAATAGCATACCTTTCCTCATCACTCTTCTCACCTATATCTTCAGGGAATTCCTTCTCGAGTCTCAAAACCCTTGTAAAAATATCCACAAAAAGGAGCCTTGTTATTGGCCTTGAACTCTCAAGGCCTCTTTCTCTGCATATCTTTGCTGCTTTGATGAGTGCCTCGTTAATTGGCTCACATGGTTTCCTGTGCAAACAGAAAGTTATCCCTTCAATCTCACAGCCCTCTTTGCACACAGCTGCAAATGCTTGGCCAGTAAATCTGGAAAATAATAAACAAAAAACAATTGCTATTAAAATTAGCCTCTTCATTGTAAAGCCCCCCTCTTTACAGTTTTTTTCATCTTTCTAATGCCCACTGCTAAACCTTTAGGTAAGAATGATAAAATTATGTATAATATCACACGCCAATACAGGGGCTTATAATAAAGCCCATGAATGAGACTTCTTCTAGCAAGTACTGGATTATTTTTATTAAGGCAGCTATGTCCAAAACTGATATAAAAATTGCCAAAGATGGTACCAATCTCTCTACGATTAAATAAATATGAATATGCACCAAAATTTCTTCTTAAGATTTCCAAATGCGACCTTTGCATCTTTTCCATATTTTGATAACTAATACCTAAAGGGTGGGAGCGAAATCTTGTCAGGGGCTCTTCTATAAAGAAAAATTTGGCCCCTGCACCTGCAAGTCTTAGCCACAGGTCATAATCTTCAGCAGGTTCAAATTCCTTTTTAAAAAGTCCTACCTTTTCACAAATGGACCTACGAACAAGCACACTACTCGTGGCAACAAAATTATATTCAATCAGTCGTTTTAATAATAAATCTCCGCTACATTCTCCTTTGTATATCTGCGAATCCCTTATAGAAATATATTCCACGCCTGATAAGGTAAATGTGAAAGAATTTGTACTTATCAAATCCAGCCAAGGAAAAGACCCAAGGCAGTCTATCTGAAGTTTTAGTTTATCTGGGAGCCAGATGTCATCCGCATCTAAAAAAGCTATCCATTCTCCTCTTGCCTCGCAGATTCCCCTATTCCGAGTAGAAGCTGCGCCCTGTCTCTTCTCTGTAAAGACCCTTAATTTTTTATTTCCAAATTTTTCAAGAAGTGACAGTGTCCCATCATTAGAGTTATTATCAACAACGATTATCTCAAAAAATGGATAGCTCTGATATAGCACACTATTTAATGCCTCTTCCAAATAACGCAAGGCGTTATAAGCAGGAATTATTACGCTTATAAATAATTTATCCATCTGAAATTACAATTTCATAATATATGGTTGACATGCCTTTTTCTTCGCTCACCTGAAAAAAATCTTTTGATTTTAATATCGGTATCTCTGTTAAGCGCTCGCCAGCGCCATTTAATGCAAAGGCCCTTATCATTTTACCACTGGTTGAATGAAATAATCTGGCCTTAAATGGAACCCGTTTTATAAGTATAGGGGCAGAACCTCTGCTTATTATACGCACATCCCTTTTGGGCCTCTCCTCTTTTACAATAGATTTATCGAATTTCTTAGAGTATTTCTGACCTGTATTTTGAGCCTCACCTACTACTGTCAAAATCAGATGGCCTGAATCAGAGATGGGGAGGCCGTCAAGAGAAGAGAGTAAGACACAAGCAAAATCAGCATCCTGTTTAAATGAAAAATTAGTGACCTTATATTCTCTTC
>JBBIOC010000005.1:0-5014 GCA_037443585.1 Candidatus Omnitrophota bacterium | reverse complement strand
CATACGCCTTCACTCTTCTCTGTTTTCATCCAGAATAGTCCATCTTTAAATTCCCATTTCAATTCTCCTGTATCAGACTCTATGAAATCTTGCTTTTTCAAAAATGCCTTGTCAAAATTATCTGGCATATCAACTAGAGCATTTATAAAACCTGGCGCCTGCCTTAGATAATCCTCATTAAATTCAAAGGCCTTTTCTATGCGAAATCTGTAGGGAAGGCCTGATAATTCTGAAGCAATCTTTTCTCTTGCCTCTTCCTGAACCAAGACCTGCCTGGTAGTCCGCTTAAATATTATACTTTCTTTTGCGGGGGATACATCTTCACCTAAAAATAAAAGGCTCGCTATAGGAAAGAGTCCCATCTTTGCAGGGTCGTTAAAGATTACTGTCTCATAGTAAAGTCTATCTTCTAAACCTTTCCAGCCCATATCCCAGCCGCCATTGTATGCGTAGATAAAAAACCCGTCCCAATCCTGAAGCGCTGCATATGCGGCTGTTGTTACCATATCCGCTGCCCTATAAGAATTTGGCCACAGAGTCCCCCACTCTGTCACAATTAGTGGCTTATCTTTCACCTTTGCAAATGCAATATTATTAATCAATATATTAGGATTGTAGGGTAAGGTGTGTATTAATGGCCTATTGTGTATGCGGTCTAAATTTTCATTTGCGTCCCAATAAGTGTGATGGTCTGTAAAATCCATTGTAACAGAGTCGATTGCAAGGACTGCATCATCTAAGGTCAAATTTGAAGAGGCAATCGGAACCTTCACGCCAATACCTTTAAGAAATGCCTTCATCTCTCTTTGATATTTCAGCTGAATATTATACAGAAACTGCCTGACTTCTATAAGTCTGAATGGATGTTCAGAAGTCTTATTACAATGATAGACGGGCTCTAAGTCCAGTTCTATATTCTGTTTTTCTAAAGATTCGCTTATTCTTAACCCACAAGAATTTCTTCCATCTGTCCATGCCTCTTCAAGTGCCTCTTGGGTTTTATATTTTTCCAAAAGCCATTGATTCCAGAGTTTCTTAAACTCAGCTTTATAAGTCTGTGGCAAAGGGAGATAATTATCAGGTGTGAAAAGGTCGTTTTCATTTGTAAGCTCTACAAAAGCAAGCGCTGGCTCATCTTTATATCGGGTATTTGTATAAGGGTTTAGATGATTCATAAGCTGTTCAGCATAAAGTTTTTCGAGGGTAATTATATTTTTGTCAAAATAAGATACGCCTGCTGCGCTAAAGCGTAAAAGCCTGGCTTGAGATACACCATCACCTTCTTTAAAATGCCTAGCACTAACCCCGAGAATATCCCAGACTATATATATTCCATTCTGTTTCATCTGATAAAAAAAATAGTCTAAACGTTCCAATTGCGACTCAGATAGAGCTTGGGTATGAAGGTAGCTGCCTGCAACAATCCCATTAGGCTCTATATTATCCAAAAGGTGCATCCTGACTGCATTGCAACCTAACTGACTTAACCGTCTTGCTACCCACTCTGCTTCTTTTTTTTCAGGAAAACAGGCACGATTTGAATGCAGATTTACCCCCCAGAATCTAATCCTCTTTCCATTTTGAAAATAGAAATGTCCGTCCCTCGCCTGAACAAATCCATATTTTCCTGCTGGGGGGTCTAATAAAAAACTCATATCCAGCGCGGGCTTTTCTGCTGGTTTCCAGGAGATTGAAAAAGGCGACAAGTCTGGTTCTGCAGAAACCTGGATAACTAAACAAATTGAGCACAGCAAAAGTATTATAATAAAGAGACCTCTAAAAACCCACTTCTGAACGCGGATTTTCGCAGATTGCACGCAGATATTCGCGGATTTCTCCGATGACAAATCTGCGTAAATCCGCGTGTAATCCGCGAGAATCTGCGTTAAAAAATATTTTTTCAGAACTCTCATAAAGATTTTACCCATTTAAAGAATCGCGTCTGTCGGTTTAGTAATATAAGAACTGGCAAACTAAGTATAAGATATATTAATACCTGGTAAAAAACCCTGCCAACCAGCATAAAAAATCTAACAGGATACGGACCGAATAATCTGTTTATTACAAATGTAATTAACAAGAGATAGGCGGTTGGGAGATATAATTTACTGAAATACTTAAGATATTCAAAAATTCTTGTAAAATAGAATCTCAAATTATAACTCAAAACACAGGTTGTATAAAAAATAAATGTCATTAAAACTGTCAGGGCTACGCCTTTTATTCCAAGGCCAAATATAACCAAAAATAAATAATTAGAGATTAGGTTTATAAATATAGCCAGCAGATTAAATACCACTAATATGTGCTGTCTATCAAGTGCAGTTGCAAAACCAGTAGCAGTTGTTGGCATCATTATAAAACCAAAGGCAAATAGAAGCCAAAATAGCGGTACTACAGAATCTATATAGGCAGGCAAAAACATCCTTATAAGAAATGAAAAGAGAAAATAAAATAGACCTGCAATGAGCGGTAAAAGATAAGAGAGGACTTGTGTAGGGACTATTAGATATTTTTTGAGGTCCTGCACATCTTTAGTATCAGAATAACGTTGATAAAGACGGGGAAGAATCACCTGTCCTACAGTATATGGGAAATATACCAGGAACTGGCTCAATAGGTTTGCCACTGCATACAAACCCAGCGCAGCCTTTCCTGCATAGCCAAGTATCATCAGGCTATTAATGCTATACCTTACACATCCAAAAAGTCCAATGACTATCAAAGGGAACCCAATACGAAAAAGCTTAAATAAAATAGGTCTGTCAAAATCAAACTTAAGGCTAAAACCAGAAGCATAGCTATAAAAAAATAAAGAGTACAGTGCAGTGAGAATCGCGACCAAAAATACTCCATAAATCCTTAAATAAAAGACAAAGGGCAAGGTAATGACTAAACTTATTAAGGCAGCATTGAAGTTTATCTTGCTGATTAAAAGAAAATTTTGTATGGCAGAATTGTTCATCTCAAAGAAAACTATGAGGTTATTCATAACAACCAATACACCGACTGTTAAAATCCCAGCCAATTCTTCCTTTTGCAGAGGACGTTTGAAGATTAGAAATAACAATATCATCAAACTAGAAAGAATCAGGGAATTAATAAGCACCAGGGAAAAGGATGCGTTTCTAATCTTCTCGGTCGCATCTCTGTCTTTTTTATAGACATATGCAATTTCCCGATTCATCCCTTGGAGAACCCCTAAATGCGAAAAATCCCCGTAGCCGATAAATATATTAAATGCAGACCAAAGCCCATAACCTGCGGGGTTTAGAAACCTCGCATTCAGAAATCCGCGCAGATAACACATAATTTGAGAAAAATATGTTGCGCCTGAAAATAATGAGGCATCTTTGAGTATACCCTTTGTCTCTGAATCAGGGGGTCTGCTCATATAGGTTTCTCCTCTGCCTTAGACCCATTAGTATTCCAGAAAAGAGAAAGAAAAGACTGTTCGGAAATTGGAAGAATTTCATCTCAAATAATAGAGAATTTATAGTATAAATAATAAAAACCCCAAGAAAACTTATAATCAGACCCTTTCCAAAGAATTCATTTTCGGGTAATTGGCGATAGAGCAGTCTTGCTGTCCGAATAAGGTAAATAAATATAAGGGCTAAAGGGATAAATCCGAAAAGTCCTAATTCAGCTAACACGCCAGAAAAGGTATTGTGCTGGGTCATACCTGAACCTATAAAAGGTATGCCTCGCAGCCGTATCATATAATACGGGGCTGTCTCAATAAATTTTCCAAATCCGCACCCAAAAAATGGCCGATCAAGAAAGATTCTAAAGGCAGCTACATCCAGATTTATTCTGGCAAATATTGGAGTGACCTCTAATGTTCTGGAACGAAACCAGGGCGCGTATCTCTCAATGGCTATTAATACAAAAAGAAGTGATAAAAGTATCCATATATATCTACGGAATCTTTTATCGCTGAGCAAAAAAATGATAAGGGCAAGGAGAAAACCGAGCCAAGCTGAACGCGTATATGTAAAAAAGATTGCTACAGGCATAAGGCCTAATGAAATTTGTGCAACCCTTTTCTGTAAACCTTTAAAATAGAAATGGCCATATAGGACAAGTATAAATATCATACTCAGGACAGTTCCATTTACAGCAGAATTTACAAATGGACCTCTTGCCCTTCCAAAGTGAATACCTATCTGTGGGTCTGATATATATCTAGGATAGATTAAATTATAAAATTGGTAATGCTCAAAGATTGCAGTTAATGAAAGATATAATCCAAATAAGGCAAGACCAAATATAAGTTTTTTGACTTTTGACTCTTCGTAAAAAAGATTTTTACTAACAAAATATATAGAGAAAGGTACGATATATCCAGTCAAAAGTGCTTTAAATTTTATACCACCTTCGACATCAATTAAAGTATCAGTTAATAACATTGAGAAAAAAGTAACTAACCCTAAAATAAACATTGCTATATCAACTAAATTAAAGGCCAACAACTTTCTTTTTTTAAAAAATATCTGCAAGACAAAAAGGCCTATCAAGATTAACCAGAGGATTCTATCTAAACTGACATCGGGCAGTGTAATGTCTTCAAGCAGTCTCTCTCTACCAAATATCAGCAAAGCCCCTAACCATAAAAGCAAACCATTGATCATATCGAGTGAAAATATCAAAAATAGAAAAATCCCTAAAAAGAATATAGCTTCAAGTAAAAGCAAAAATTGTGGGTCTAAGATTTGGTTAAACATGAATTACTCTAAAGAAATATTTCTGTCACCGCAAAAACGCAAAAACCCGCAAAGACGCCAAAATTTCGAAATTTAGCGTTTTAGCGGAATTTAGCGTTTTTGCGGTGAAGTTGTCTTTTTTCATAGATTAATCAAATAGATGCATATCTGCATATACAGCCAGTATCTCCTGCACCTTGCGCGGCGGCAGGATTACAAAATAATGGTCTATTATGCAGTGCGCCATCTCATGGGCAAGTATGGATTCTGAAATTGCCTTTTCTGTCGTATATATAGTATTTGTCTTA
>JBBIOC010000004.1:14023-26704 GCA_037443585.1 Candidatus Omnitrophota bacterium | reverse complement strand
GCCACAGTGCCTCCTTTAAACAATGAACCATGAACTATGAACCAAGAACTAAATATACCGGGCCCTGCCCATTATTCTCTTCAATTCTTTGAGCTCAGAGGCTGTGTACTCTCGCCAGCCATTTAAGGCATTTCTCCTGGGCTGAGGAAATAATTTTTTGTTTTCATACCTTATCAGCGTCTGTTTTGAGATGCCTAAAATCCTTGCAGCCTCTGTAGCATTATAATACCTCTCAGGTCTCATAACTTCACCTCACACCATTCTCTAAAGACACCAAAGCCGGCCATATATCTTTAGGAAGGCCGGCTTTTGGAATGATAGACTTTGATACAAGTATATACTATTAGATGCTATCTGTCAATAGTATGTAAAAATTTTTCTTGAACGCGGATTTTCGCGGATTACACACGGATTCTCGCGGATACTTTCGACGCCAAATCTGCGTAAATCCGCGTGTAATCCGCGTACATCCGCGTTAAATGCTTTTTTCAGGAAACTATTCCTCTTTCCAGTATCTGAAGGGTTTCTTTGGTGGGAGCTTTGGTTTTAAGGCGCCTTCTGAAGTAATTGTCCAGGTTCTCTCAGCAGGGGTTGGGTCTATCTCATCAGGGTCTATTGAACCATTTTTATTTAAGTCCTTTGCTGCCTGGACCTTAAAGTAATGGTTCCCTTCTATTAGGTCAGACTTATAAATAGAATTTTTATTTGTCCATTCAAACCACTCAGTATCCTGGTCAAACTTCCATCTAAACAGGCTGTCTTCCAGAGTGGAACGGAAGGTAAATAAGGCCTCTCTTGAAGTGGTAAATTCGCTCGGTCCGCTCGTTATTATCGTATCCGGGGCAATTATTACAAGCTCTATAGTATCTGAGAAGATCTCAGACTCATTCCCAGCAGAGTCTTTGAACTTTACATAGACCTTTCGTGTGCCGCTAATCGCTGGTATCTGCCAGTTCTCATACCTTGTTTTATAACTTTCCCAGGCTTCAGTGTCAAATACACCATCGTTGGAGATAATAATACTCGATACGCCAGTTGTAGCGTCCTCAGCCTTAAAGGTCAGTGTTACATACATAGAATTGGTAATCGGGTCTTGATTGTTTATAATAATATAACCTGTTGGGGCTTTTGTATCCACCACAAAACCCCATACGAGTTGGGAAGAGCGGTTCCCTACAAGGTCTTTTACCTCAAGTGAGACAACTATATCCCCTTCGCTCAAGGGGATAGTAGGCACATAGATTACCTGTTTTGAGGCATCATCATAAGCAGCAGAAACCTCAGCCTTATTTATCCTCAATGAGATGCCAGCAGGGTCTACCCCGCTCTTCTCGTCAGTTACACTAATCTGTATAGTTGGCCTATCAAAGGCAAGTGTACTTCCGTTAGTTGGAGAAAAACCTCCGATACTCGGCGGTGTGCGGTCTACCCAGACCTCAAAATTTGCAACATCGCCCCAGAGCCCTGAAGTATTTTGCGCCTTTAGGTAGAAGGTATGAATGCCGTCGGATAGGAACCCTGCTGGACTTTCATAAGAAGTCGCTATAGTATCCGCTGTATCATCAGGGGGCGTATCCCAGGAATAGCTGTAACCTGCTATCTCCAGTCCTACAACAGGGACCTCCCAGTATAAATAAGGGTCATTGTCCCTCTGCCACATCTTAGGAGAGATCTCTTCTCCGCCAATATAAGTCTTTGCCCAGATAACAGGTACCTGTGCTGCAAGGGGCCTAAGCCTGAACCCAAAGCTCGCAGTGCTCCAGCCTGATAAGTCGTAGCCATCGCTTACCCTGACACGCCATCTGTACACTACGCCTGCCTCTGTCTCACTAAGCTGAGGTGTGGTAAATGAATCATTTTTTGATGAAACAAGACCTGTATCTACAACAGATGTCTTAAAGTTATCCTTTGAGATCTGGACCTGATAGTATCTCTGTATGTCTGCGTCCTTGTCTTGATAATTCCACTTGAGTTCTGGCGTATTATCTACGCTGATACCCCCATCATTAAAGCTTGCAACTGCGACTGTGGGCAAAAGATTTACGGTATTTAAAAGACCACCGTAAATCTTATATTTCGAGCTCAATGCGCTTACAGTATTTAAAGGCGCTCCAACACTATTGTCTGCAGTGTAAGTCGTTGAACTCCCTATGCCCCCGCCGCCATCTGCAGAACCAGTATGGAGCTTGTAGTTTTTACTGCTGGCAATGGCAGCGAAGGCAGTTTGAGAAAATAACAGAACGCAGATATTAGACATCAACACCGCAAAACCACAAAATTTCCACAAAAACGCAAAATTTTCTTGATAATTTTTTTTGCGACTTTGCGGTTTTTTGCGTCTTTGCGGTGTCAAAGAATAGTTTTTTGACATTAATATTTATCGCTCGAACGTCGTCCACACCTTCTTCTCCGCCAAAACCTTGCCATCCTGAAGGGTCTGTGCTGTGACAATTATTCTGAAAAGATTTGAATGAAATGTTACTAGATTAGAGATTTTTTTGAAGAGTTTCAGTCTCTCTTCTTCATTCCCAGGGAGTATATCCCAAGCCAGCAAATCACCTATACCAAGACCCAATCCATTCTTATTCCCATAGGGTCTATTTGAAATTATCTTTTGAGCTATGCCTGCATCAACACCAGGTAGACACTGAAGCGCCTCTATCGGTGCAGTATTTATATTTAGCCTTCCATCTATAAGGTTCTTAGGCTCGAGCCTTATAAAATCAAAATGGCTAACGGCTGTGCGTGAGCTATTCTTCAATTTAATCTCAAGAGTCTCGCTTGGGGTAGAACGCATTCCCTCGGTTCCTATCTCTATCTCTCCAAAAAGAATTGAACCATCTACGCCAGGCGTTAACTCTGGTGTAAAATCTGTCCAGGTTCCATCAGCTAAATGGATAGATGCAGATAATGCCTCACCTTCAGTCCCATATATCTTTAAGATATATGAGCCGTCTTCCAACCTGTCTTTTTTATCCCAGAGCCATATGCCTTGGTCGTCTATCTTACCACTTTCAAAGCAGTCTGTCAAAGGCGCATTCCTCCTTAAAAGTGTCCATTGACCTTCTTTCTCATTACCCTCTGCCTCAAGCCTTATACTATAGATTGTAAAACGGTCAGCAACCTTTGCGACATCCTCCAATGGAATCTTCCTCCACTGTTTAAGGCTCAAAGAGACATCTCCTGCCTCTGCAATAGATGCAAAATTTTTATTTCTTACTAATACCTCCTTTACAGAATGTCTGATAATCTCTTCGCCAATCTTCTCTTCCATACCTTTATTGTCGTTCTCTTCTCCTGGCGTCCCTCCTTTTATAGCAAGTGAGTTCTCCCATGAATCATCTATGCCATTTCCATTCGAATCCCTTATAAAGGTTGGGTCACCCTTTTCTAAGCTTCTGTAATCCGAAACTGAAGAGGCAAGATATTCTACCTTATCAACTATATGGCCATCTCTATCTTTTAAGGTTATAAAATTTCCTCCAGGCATTGCCTCGTCCTGTAAGAGGTCAGACTCCTCAGTTATAGAGCCAGCAAAATGGAGTTGGCAGGAATTTACCTTCCCCCAGACAGACCTAATTGATATGCCATTTCCAGATATGCCTAATTGTGTATCATCTTTATCCACAGCCAAGACTAAATGCTTCCAAGGACCGATTGTAGTCCCGAGTGGTATAGAGGCAGGCCATGCCTCTTTACTGGAACCCTCTATGCTCCATCCGCTCAAATCCACTTCTCTGGGAGTTAAGTTTATAAGTTCTATATATTCAGCATCTGGCTGTTGGCTTAATTGAATAGACTTAAAATATGTTGCGCCGCTTGGTCTATTATTCTGAATCCTTATTGTAAATTGGCCATTTGAGACTGTAATGGTCTTATGTTTACTAAATTGCTCGCCATCCATCATTGAGGCCTGCCTTGCGCCCTCTACCTCGACATCGCCAACCTCCTGACCATTTGCGCCAGCAAAGACCCTGAGATAATAATCTCCATCCTGAATCCCTGTCCACTTCCATTGACCCTCTCCTTGTTTTCCGCCTTTTGGGTTTGAATTCTCAAAATGGTCGCCCTGCCAGACCCAATCCCCACCAGGGTTTTGATTCTTTGAAACCACAGAGTTTATAATTGGCCTCACCATTATCTCATTGAGCCTTATCCCCTCAATGCCCCTGAACTCCTGAGCTGAAAAACCTTCCTGACCATATCTTGGATAGAGTTCTAAATAACTAAAATAACAGGTTGTGCCCTCAGGTCCATTGTTTTGAATGCTTCCCTTTAAAATTCCATCTGTAATAGAGATAGGTCCAAAAGGAACCCTGAAGAGCTCGCCGTGCTTCACGCTCTTCTGTGTCCACTCATTTATAGTAACATCGCCCACCATCTCATTTTCAATCCCGAAGATTCCTATATAGTAGTCACCCTTTTTTACATTAATCCAGGTAAATTCTAAACCCTTGCCGCCCTTTACATCGCTCTGATATCTATTCCCTCTCCAGACCCAATCCCCGATAGGTCCCTTGTTTGACATCGGAAGCCTCATAAAAGGTTTTGTAACAGATGACTGGCTAAAATCCTCATCTAAGGAATCCTTGATATTCAAAGCCTTCTGCCATGCCTCATTCACACCTGATTCCTCCAGGATTATACTCAAGCCCAAAGGGTCTATTGTATTTATATCTGTCCTCAACCTGCCCTGAAAGTCAACATTCTTATCAGCTGAATAGGTGGTCAAAAAAGAACTCAAGCGTGGAATAGAATCTTTAGGGATGGATTTGAGCTTTGAAATCTCATCGAGCATAAGAATTGGCCTATCATCGCCATATGGATCTTCAGACAAAAATTCTAAAGGCTCATCAATGCCTTCATTTATTTCATCCACTACGCCATCTGCATTATTGTCAAGGCCATCGCTCTCCAAGATTTGTCTATTGCTGTTATCATCGAAATCTGCGATGCCAGGTTTTCCGTCCTGTCCATATCTATAATCCAAGATTTCTTTAAAGACCGCTTCAGGCTCGGCAGCCTTAAGGGTATTTAAAAATTTTATCAAGGAGACCTCATTCGGAGCCCATCCCTCTGTGACCTTTAAAGGGGAGGTATTGTGGTCCTTTGCAGTATTTATATTAACAAGTCCTAACTCATCCTTTATCAATATAGCATATCTTGCAAAACTCCTGCCCTCTTCATCTAACAATTCTATCCATCTTGAATCCGCTGTCCCATCTTCATCGTTGTCAACATCGCTACCTGCGAAGGTCGTATGCCAGGCGTCTTCCAGGCTGTCAATCTTCTCATCATCCTCTTTTAAGATCTGTTTTGCATACAGAACCCCTGCCTCTGCAATATAGCCTGCCCTGACTGATTCCATATAATTTGAAGCAGCCTTTATCTCAAAGCGCATTGTAAATGCAAATGAGACTGCCATAATGCCTGCAACTGCCAGAACGCCCAAGACTAAAATCAATGCTTGTCCCTTCTTTTGCATGGTCTTATTATAGTTTCCATTGAAAAAGTCTGGAAACTATGATTACAATGATTAAAAATCAGATTACACAGATTAGAAAAGCATCGAGTTCATATCTGTGTAATCTCTCTAAAAATCTGTGTAATCAAGTTATTGCTGGATTTTTCAGCAATAACTATTATACGAATAAAAAAATTGGGGTCAACATTTTAATGTTGACCCCAATTAGACCCTTGACATTTTGAATTCTACAATTACTTGAAAATGTCAAGGGTAAAATTCGTCCCGACAATTATGAAACATAGACCAATAATTGTCGGGACTCATTTTACTTTCCCTTCAACTTCTCAATAAAATCTGAGACGAGCCTGCCTGCTACATCCTTTGCCCCCAAGCCAAAGGCGATTGCAAAGGCCAACCCAATAGCCGCAATTATAATATTTAAAGCAAGGGTGATTATAGTGGTTCCGATCTTCAGCTGCTCAAGAGAAATCGCAACAGCGAATATCCCTATAACTATCTGGACTATCTGGCCCAACAACTTTGCATAACCTATGCCAGCATTCGTTGCAGCTGTGCGCACAATAGTAGCCAGAAGACCTGCAAAGAATAGCCCCAAAACTAAAATAAAGATGCTTGCAATCACATTAGGGATATAGAGCAGGACCTTGTCTAAGAGCTCTGCTGCAACAGTCATACCAAGTGCGTTCAGGGCAGAGACAAATACAAGCAACATCACAAGCCAGTATCCTAAGACTCCGATAAGTTCAGAGATAGTATATTTTATCCCACCCTTTCTCAAGAGGTCAGCAAACCCTGACTTTTCACCTGCAGTATCTAACTGCGCAATCTTGAGGACCTTGGTTATAATAGACTTGACTACGTTGGCTATAATCCAGCCAACAATCAGGATTATCAAGACGCCAACCAAGGTAGGGACAAATGCACCTGCCCTAATCAGTATTACCTTTACAGGTTCTACTACAATAGTTTTCCAGTCCATTTAAACCTCCTTGTTCAATTTTTTTCCCATATATTTTTACAACCCCTGACTTTGGGTTAATAAAATAATATGAAATTTATCTTAATGCCTAAGTATATCACACGATTATAATTTCGTCAAGAAAAGAGCCTTCAATGTGGCTATTCGAAGGCTGTTCGAAGTTTCGCTTCGAACAGATGTATTATTTTGCATAGCGTATAAGTAGGGGCATTATCTCTGTGCCATTTAATATACCCAATGAACCGCCCTGACAGGTATTTTCAGAAAATTCCGAAATCTTATCAGATTCTATCTTCCCGCCACAGATTAAAATTGGTACAGGGTCATCAGAATGCGTCTTTAAAGGGCAGGGTGTGGAATGGTCAGAGGTGATTGCAATTATAGTATCTTTTAGGTTTATCGCAGGAAGCAGAAGCTCAAAGAAATATCTATCAATAGCCTCTATAATCTGTTTCTTAATCTCTGCCTTTCCATCATGGGCAGGCTCATCAGGACCTTTTAGATGGACATAGAGTCCATCAAAGGCTTTTATTGCTGAAATAGTCTTTTCTGCCCGCGGGGGATAATCCTGCTCTGGCTTGCCAGTGGGTGGAGGGATTTCTATAACCTCCATACCTGTTAAAAGTGCAATCCCTCTTTCAACAGGCATCTCAACAAGCGAGCCAAATCGGACATTAAAAGTCTCATTTAATTTTGGGAATCTTGGAAGTCTGTCTCCGCCATCTCTTGTCAGGATAAGATTTGCAGGAAGCTTGCCTGTTTTAAGCCTAATCTTGTTTATCTTAGACTCATTCAGAACCTCTGTGCTTTTTTTTATAAACTCATTTGTAAGAACTGCTGCGTCAATAGCCTCTTTCTTGTCTTCATTTCCTGGTGTAGGCCTTGCTTCTAAAACGATATTTTCAAAATCCTCTTTTGCAAGGCCAAATACACCTTTCTTTTCATATGCCGGGTCTGTATTTGTAACCTCGCCTGAAAGCCCTCCTTCTTGACTCCTTATTACCAGCACACCCCGATGGCCGATTGTATTTTTGAAGTGGAATTGGGCATTCCTTGAAGTAAGCTTGACTTTTTTGTTTATCTCTTCTGCAAGAAGAGTAGCTTCTTCAGACGTCAGGTTTCTTCCAACACGCCTATCTTTAATAGTCCAACCTTCACCGAGTGTTGCGAAATTTACTCTATAAGCAAGGTCTCCATCCTTAAATTCAAGCCCCTCAGCATAAGATTCAAGCGGGCCTCTTCCTGTATAATATTTTTCAGCATCATAGCCTAAGATGCTTATTACAGCTACATCTGACTCAGGGGCAATGCCTTTGCCAACTGTATATACAAGACCTGTCACTCCCATTTTTACAAGACTGTCCATTATTGGCTTCTTTGCAGCTTCAAGCGGAGTCTTGCCATTCAATTTTTTGCAAGGTCTGTCCCCCAACCCATCTAAAACAATATAAAGTATCTTTTTCATATTTTATTTCTCAAATAATGATATAAATATTCCTGTGCATATCCAGCATACTCACCAAAATATTTTCTACCAAATTCGTTTATCTTCTTTGGGCTCAAGGGCTTCCCTTTAAAATAAAGCCTCTCAATCCCCCTCTTTATCCACACATCTACTGGAAACGCCTCAAGTCTTGAAAGCCCAAAGAGCATTGTGCAGTCTGCTACCTTATCTCCGACACCTTCAAATTGAAGAAGTTTTTTCTTGATCTCTTCATAACTTAAGAGTCTTAGTTTCAAAAACAAATCTCCTTCGTTCAAAATCCTTTTGGCAGTATTTTTAAGATACCCCGCCCTGAAACCAAGACCCAGGGCCTTTAGTTCCTTTTCTCTTGCGCCTGCAATCCTTTCTATTTCTGGAAAGGTATAATTAACATATCCATTAAAGATGAGCCTCTTACCAAATCTTCTCGAGATATTAAAGACCATCCTTCTTATCCTCGGAATGTTACTATAACTTGAGAGTATATAGGTTGCAAATGTCTCCCAGGGTTCCTGCCTCAAGAGCCTAAGCCCCCTGCAAAAATCTATAGCAGAATGGATATTTTTATCCCTGTCAATCTTATTCAAAACAGAATTTAGCTCTAAGTCAAGGCTTAAATATCTAATAAGGGTATCATTTGTTATATTGTTTGATGAATCATAATATATTGTAGAGTTTTCTTGTTTTAATTTTAATATTCCATCGCCTATTACGCCATAAAACCAATCGCCCTGCCTCTCCCACCTAAAAGCTTGACCGCAGAAAAGAGTAGATTCTAAATTAAATTGGCCATTTAATTTTAAACTTTTCACTTTTAACTTTTCACTATTTTGGCAGGGTAATTTTATTCTGTGCCTGATACTTACCTTTTCTGTCGCTGTAAGATACGAGACACTCCGGGTCTGACTCAAAGAATATCACCTGGGCAATGCCTTCATTTGAATAGACCTTGACAGGTGAGGGTGAGGTATTAGAGATTTCTATTGTCAGATATCCCTCCCAGCCAGGTTCAAGGGGGGTAACATTTACAATGACACCAATCCTTGCATATGTGCTTTTGCCTGTGCAAATGCCAAGGACATTTCTTGGAATCTTAAAATATTCTAAAGACCTCGCAAGGACAAATGAATTTGGCTCTATCGTGCAAAAAGTTGCCTTGAAGTCTTCAAACAAACTCCCATCTAAATCTTTTGGGTCTACAATATCTCTGGGCCCGCCTTTAAAGATTTTAAACTCATCTGCAAGCCTTATATCATAACCATAGCTTGAAAGACCATAAGAGATATTGTTATGCCTAATCTGTTCAGGCGCAAATGGCTTTATCATATCAAACTTTGTGGCCATCTCTTTAATCCATATATCAGGTTTAATTGTCATCTTCTAACCTGGTTAGATTTGTCAGATTAGCACTTTGAATATCCGCACGACCGACAAATCATACACCCTTCCTCATGTCGGAGTGCGCCACCACAATCAGGACAGACACCTACAACATTTCCAATCTTAGAATTATTTTCGAGAAGAATCTCGCCTCTATCCTCTATCATAGTATGCGGGCTCTTTGCATCCTTTCTGCGGTCCTGTTCCACCTTTCCATTTAGAAGTCTCTCCTCAATCACCCTTGCAATCGCATCTGCGCAGGAGAAGATTCTCCCGCCCTTTTCCCAGGAAGGTGATGGACAGCGGATGCCCCTTAACTGGTCTGTTATGGACTTAATCTCTACACCAGAACGAAGCGCAAGTGACACCAATCTACCTATTGCCTCAAGCTGGGAAGCAGCACAACCGCCTGCCTTGCCCATCTGCGTAAAGACCTCAAAGGGCTTTCCCTCGCTATCTACATTTATTGTTACATAAAGGTTTCCACAGCCTGTGCCTATCTTTGTAGTAGTGCCGGTTGTAACAACAGGCCTGGGCTTCGGCGAAATTTTCTTTTCTCCTGCGGGCTCAGACTTCTTTTCAGTGGTCTTTAGATTTAACACCTGCTCCTCCCTGCTCTTATCCCTGTAAATAGTAACACCTTTGCATCCTAATTTATAAGCAAGCATATATACCTCTCTAACATCCTCTTTTGTTGCATCTTTTGGAAAATTTACAGTCTTACTTACAGCGTTGTCTGTATATTTCTGAAATACCCCCTGCATCCTGATATGCCAGATAGGCTTTATATCATGTGCTGTGACAAATATTCTCTTAAAAGTCTCTGGAACCTCATCAAGGTTTTTTAAATAAGCGCCTTCAGCGATTCTCTCCATCAATTCCTTTGAATAAAAGCCCTCCCTCTTTGCAACCTCTTCAAATAAAGGATAGACCTCTATCAACCTTTCATTGTCCATAACATTGCGATAATATGATAGAGCAAATACAGGCTCAATGCCGCTTGAACACCCTGCAATTATAGATATAGTGCCTGCAGGTGCGATAGTTGTAACTGTTGCATTTCTCAAAATCTTCTTTCCATTAGTATTATAGATACTATCCTCGAAAGAAGGAAATACCCCACGCGACTTTGCAATCTCGCTTGACTTATTCTGCGCCTCTGTATATATAAATTTCATAACCTCTTCGCCAAGTTTCACAGCCTCTTCACTATCATAGGGTATCCCTAACTTAATCAGCATATCTGCCCATCCCATTACACCAAGGCCAATCTTTCTATTCAGCTTAGTCATCGTCTCAATCTCTTTTAATGGAAATTTATTCATATCGATAACATTGTCTAAGAAATGAACCGCGATGTGCACTGTTTTGCGGAGCTTCTCCCAATCTATCTCAGCGCCTCCAGCCCTCTCAATAACCATCTTAGATACATTTATCGAACCTAAGTTACAGGATTCATATGGCAATAATTGTTGCTCTCCGCAGGGATTAGTTGATTCAAACTGTCCTAACTTCGGCGTAGGGTTAAATTGATTCATGCGGTCAATGAATATTATCCCAGGCTCACCATTCTTATGCGCCATCTCAACTATTAAATTAAATACTTCCTTTGTCTTTAACTTCTTTTTTACCTGTTTTGTATGCGGATCTATGAGGTCATATTCTTCATCATTAAGCAGTCTATTCATAAAATCTTCTGTAAGCGCAACGGAGATATTAAAATTTGTGATTTCTTTATCGTTCTCCTTGCAGGTTATAAACTCTAATATATCAGGATGGTCAACCCTCAAGATTCCCATATTTGCACCACGACGTGTCCCGCCTTGCTTTACAGCCTGCGTGGCTGCATTAAAGACCTTCATAAATGAAACAGGTCCGCTAGATATTCCCCCCGTAGTCCTTACAACACTATTCTTAGGTCTAAGTCTTGAAAAACTAAATCCGGTCCCCCCTCCTGTTTTATGGATTATGGCGGTTGCCTTAACCGCATCAAATATAGATTCCATTGAGTCTTCAACCGGCAGGACAAAACAGGCAGAGAGCTGGCCTAAATCCCTGCCTGCGTTCATCAATGTAGGGCTATTCGGGACGAACTCTAAATTTGTCATCGCTTTAAAAAACTCATCCTCAGTAAGTTTTATCTCGTATTCCTTCGCCCCATACAGCCTGTCCGCCTCTGCAATATGTCTTGCAACGCGCCTGAATAACTCCACAGGCGTCTCAATAACCTTCCCCTGAACATCCTTCTTTAGATACCTCTTCTCCAGAACCTTCAATGCGTTTTCAGAAAAGTTTAAGGTAAGTTTTTCTTCGGAAAGTTTAGTTTGGTCCATATTGTCCTCCATCTATTATTCTATTTCTTTAAAATTTCCTTCAATGTATTATAGATTCTCATATCTTCTGCTTCATCAGATAACCTTTGTGCCCATTTTAAAAGATACTCTTCATCAAGTTTGCCTTTATGCCTTATGGCAATATTTTCCGCATCGAAGAGGTCAATTCCCCTTCCAGGAATTATCTTTGACAAAAGCAGGTCCTCCTTTGTTGGAACAAAGACATCTTTATCAAAAATCCTTACCTTTACCTTTCTTTTCAAGGCATTCCTCTCAAATTCCGTTGAGGCAATTATAAAGTCAGCGTGATAAACACCTTTTAAGATTCTATATACAAATGTCTTAGGAAATTGGGGATGAGGCGCTGCTTTAAACTCAAGACCCATTTGGTCTGCCACTTTTATTATTCCTTTTAAATCTCTTCTTGAAATAAAAATTATAAAATCAATATCTTCAGTAACCCTTGGTCTTCCCCATACACCTACAGCCATGCCACCGATGAGTAAATAATCAATCTTTGCTTTTTGAAGTAAAGAGACTGTCTTACAAAATAAATCGGAAAAATTTATTCTCTCATTCATTATTCTATTCCCAATTCTTTTTTTATCTTTCTACATTCTTCCACAAATTTTGAATCAAGGAGATCTTCAGTAATCTTTATGCTCTCTTCTATAGACATCTTTTGTAGTGATTCTCTATCCTGTCTGTGTATCTGCTCAAATATTTTTTTGTTAAACAGGCTTTTGTTCCTTTTCATAAGACTCCCCTTAATCATTCAACAATTTCAAAATTATTTAGTCTATCTTGAAAACGGGACAAGCCGATAAAAGAATCCACCCTTTGAAAATCGAGGCTTGCCTCCGTTCTCTTCTTTGAATTTATTTATTTCTGCTCTACTAGGAATATATTTCTCAAAATGATATGGGACATCGTCTATTAAAAGAGTTATTCCGTAAATATGCTCGCTAATTCTCTTATTCTTTGGATGATAAGGGCCTTCCATATCAATGACAATACT
>JBBIOC010000004.1:4856-14013 GCA_037443585.1 Candidatus Omnitrophota bacterium | reverse complement strand
ATTTTTAATACTTACATAATATGGTTTCATTTGTATCGCTGCCATTTTACTTTTTCTCTTCTTTCCATTTTGGTGTCCATGCTTTCGGGTTTTCTGACTAAAATTAAATACTTAAATCCCCTCAAGAAAAAATTAAATTTCTGCGCACGATAATGCCAGATACGAGTATTTGAGCTTTGATTTCTCCGTGTTATACATATTAAATCTATAGGCTCAAAATATTTTGTTAACATTTCATAAATCTTAAGACCTACATGGGTAAATTTTCTTCTAACCCATTGATCACCAATCAACCATCCTAAAACCTTGCCTGGTTTTAAAACCCTAAAAATTTCTGTAGCTACCTTTTCTAATTCTTCATAAAACCTAGAATCTTCTGCAGAGATTTTTCCAATATCAGCCTGCTCATTTGAATAACTAACATTATCGCCATAAGGAGAATCTATGAAAACCATATCAACAGTGTTGTCTTTTAAAGGAATTTTTCGGGAATCATTTTTAATAACTTTAGGGTGCTGGGGGTTGATGTCATAACCAATCGCTTTTCTTCCTTCTTCTTCACAAACATCAATTGTTGTTCCACTACCGGCCATTGGATCTACAACCAAATCCCCTGGCTTTGTATATCTCTGCAGCATATTCCATATAATAAAAGCAGGGGTCACACCTTGAAATTTATTATTTCCTTTCGGTTTCTTGCCATAACTTTGTTTTGGATAATCCCAAAGAGTGGTGGTCTCAAAAGGCGGTTTTTCATCATCGCCTTTCTCTTTTAATTCTAGTCCTTCAGTTTTTTTATTTTTTAATTCTTTCGACATTAATTAAATTCCTTAAATCTAAAAGAAATTTATCAAACTTTTTAACTTTATTGCTTTCTTCTAAATCTTCTTCACTCATTACATAACTACCATCAGTATCTACTTCAACTATTGCCCTTCCCTTTTTAGCTGGTTCTCTAATAGTTAATGTTTTATCTTCATCTGGTGTAACAAAGAAAACTTTAATATGTTTTGTAATTTCATCTTGACTAAGTTTAATCTTCCAATAGCCTGTCTGGGCAATTCTTTCTCGCAAAGTAACTTTACTGGAAATTACTGCAATAATTTCGCAGTTTCTAGGATTATAGATGATAATATCTACATCTGGTAAATGCGAACCAAATTCGCCATAATCTATCAAAAGATTTCTTTTGACCCGATTTAATTCTTCGCATAAATTACTACTATTAGTTCTCTCTAATGTATTCCCCTCCACCATTTTTAATCCTAAACTTTCCACCTCATCCTTAATAATATGAATAACTAGCTTTTCTAAATTCTTTCCTTTAAATGCCCTCCAAGATTGTTCGTGGTCTTTGTTAGGCGTAGGTGCTTTAAGCCAATCTCTCTTATGTATTTGCTTGGCATCTTTAAGTAATTCAGAAATGTGTCTATAAGCGTCGGATCCAAATTTTTCTTTTGCTCTTTCGTATAATTTTATTAGGTCTTTAAACTGCATATTAATTGCCAATCGAAAAGATATTGCCCTATACTTTAATCTACGCCATCTGCATATGCTGATACAAAGGTTTGGCAACAGGTTTTAAAAAACTGGAGGCATTAAGGATCTCAATCCCAATGACCTCACCTTTTTCATCGAGTTCTACATTTATACCCGGTGCAATCTCAACAAATTCTTCTTCTTTGCCTTTTTTAGCGACAATATAAAGCACATCTGATTTTGAATCATAGTTTACTAAGGATTTATTATTCATAATTTGATAACATTCTTAATATTTACGGTGGGTAAGATAAAATTTAGGATTGCACCAAAAAGTATATCACTCAAAAAATTTCCTGTCAAGCAAAATCTACAATATATTGATAATTTTTTAGAAATAATTACTATATATTGGGGTTTATGAACTCGACGGTATCCCTGGGAAGCCAGCCTTTTAGGTCCTTTGAAAGGCCGATCTCATACCAGCTCTCTCTCTCATTAACAATCTTTAATCTTGTGCCTTCGTGGAGCGTAAACTGTAGAGAAAAGTCCTCCTTTGGCCCACTTCTGACATCAACCTTTTCAACAATAATAACCGCCTCTTTTGAAAAATTCCTGTTAAGTCTTGCTACAAAAAATATTGCAAATATTAAAAAAATAGCAGCAGATATAACGCTGAAAACTAAATTCCTTCTTCTTTGATTAATCAGAAAAATGGACAAAATCAAGGATAGGATTGATAAAAGATAAAATATAGATGTAATCAATGTGAGCTCATCTAAGTTTAGTTTTTCATAAAAAAATAATATAAGACTTAAGATAAAGCCTGGCTGTGGGGTCTCTATCTTATCTTTAACAAGTGTGCGTGCAAGTTCTAAATTCTCTATTATATCCCTGTCCCTTGGCGAAAGCCTCAAGGCCCTTTCGTAATTTAAAATAGCCTTGCCAAGTTTATTTGACTTAAAATAGGCATTCCCAAGATTATAGTATAATTGGCTGCTCTCTTTTCCAGATGAAAGAATCTCTTCGTAAAGTTTTATTGCTTCAACAAAATCTTTGTTCTCATAATTTATATTTGCCCTGCTATATAGTTCCTGAGGTGATTGTGCGAATGACGGCACACAAAGAACAAAGAACAAAGAACAAAGAACAAAAATAAATATCGTTTTTCTCATAGCCTCTTCTCTAATAAATTCAGAATCTCATTTGCCTCTTGAAAGGCCTTCTTTAAATCTTCTTGGTCAAAACTTGCTGAGGCAAATCGGGCAATGTCGCACGATTCAAGGATGGCCTTTAATCTTTTAATTATATTATCATCGAACTGACTCTGTTTTAAAATTGTCTCAATCTGGGAAATTGTCAAGGAACCTATTGGAAGGTTTAATCTGTCGGTTATAAATCTAACTATTGAATTTTGAATCTCTGCATAGAATTCCTTTGTCTTATTTTGTGCCAGAAATGCGCGCGCATTTTTTAGATGCTTCAGGGCAAAACCCTTTGCCCTCCTCGAACGTGCATACCTTCTATCAGAACGTAGTCTCACCCTGTGTGACTGATAAAAATAAAATATTGGAAGAAGTAAAAGGGACAGGAGATTTATAGATACAAAGATTCCATCCTTGTATAAAAATTTATCTTTATCTCTCAATCTAAGGGAAGTGGTCTTTATGTATCTTATATCCTGCTTCAGAAGCCTTATTTCTTCTTTTGATAAGCCTGCAAATGAAATAGTAAGTGACTCGGGTGCTTTTTCGACCTTTGCCCTTGTTGCTGTAATTGTCACAGGATTTATGGTTTTCAAAATATATCTCTTCTCAGCCGGGTCAAAATATGAATATGTTATTGGACCTAAAGTAAATTGACCTTCTCTCTGTGGTATTATCACCTTTTCAAATACCTTCTCTCCCTGAACAACATAATCTGCCTTTGAAATCTTCTCAGAGCTCCCAGAGTCGTAAAATTTTACATTATCCATTGGTGGAATCTGGGGTCCTGAGATTGTCTTTATATTCCCCTTGCCCTCAATCTTTATCTTCAAGGTAATGGGCTGATTCTCTTCAACGCTATTTTTATCAACAGTAGCTGAAATATTATATTGGCCTACGTCTCCGGCAAAATTAGAGGGCTTGCCTTCTTCAGGCAAAGGAAGTATCTCTACCTTTATAGGCTCAGTCGTAAGGATTACAGGCTTGCCGCTTCTAAATATATCTCTGTCAAAGATATCAAACGGACTCTTGGAGAAAAACCTCTGCAAGTCTTCAACTGTTGCCTCAAGCCTTGCAGGTCCAATTGTAAACTCCCCTGGGCTTGTTGCAAAGAGGGCGGTCTTTATCTCTGTAACCAGATACTGCTTTCCATTTATAGTCTTATAATATTTCTTTTGGGGCGGCATATCTTCCACCCAGAAGCCTGTTGTTGAGGGAGGACTGTAAACTGGATTTTCAAAGAGTTCTACTGCCTGATAGAAGGCAAAGGTCAGTGTAATCTGTTCATTCACATAGGCGCGGAGTTTGTCAACATAGGTTTCTATAAATAACTCCTTTGCCTCTTCTGGATAAGCCCTTTCTTCAGGGGGCGCCTGTGGGTATGGGCTCGGCTGCGGATATGGACGCGGCTGATAAGCAGGCTGCTGCGGCCTCTGTCTCTGCGCCTTAGAAACAACCTTGATTTGAATCGGGCCTGCTGAATAGGTCTGTCCCTTGTAATCAATACTAAATGGGCCTACTGAATAATCACCGACATCATTCGGAACTAATATATAATTAAATGAGATTGAACTTGAGACCTGACCATTTATAATTGAGATATTCTGTGAGCGGCCTGCAGAATAAGTGGTAAAACCCTTTAAGGCAGGAATCTTTGGTTCTGGTATATTAGTAACATTTCCGCTTACTGTAATAGTCAAGGTCACCTGCTCATCCATTGCAATCTCATTTCTATCTACATCCGCAGAGATGGAGATATCGTCGGCATAACAAATGCTTGCTAAAAATAAACATGAAATTATTAGTATAGAAGATTTCTTCATATCAGAGTTCGTTAAGCCCGTTTAGTCCGTTAAGTCCGTTTAGCCCGTTCAACGGACATAACGGGCTCAACGGGCATAACGGGCTAAACGAACAAAGTAATTCACCAGTCCTTCTCTACCCTATACTCTCCTTCTATCGGCTGTTTTCTAAGCTCCCTCTGCAAATCCTTCTCATCATCCTTTAAGGCATCTAAAATCCGTATCGCATCCTCCTTAGACATCTCGCCTTCTTTTGGTTTTCCTTTTGCTTCTTTTTCTTCTTGGGCCGATTCTTCTTGTTTTTGCTTCTGAGTCTCTTCCTTTTTCTCTTCGCCAGTTTTTTCTTCTTGCGCCGCTTCTTTTTTGGCTTGTTCTTCAGCCTGTTTCTGTTTGTCTTGTGACTCCTCTTGCGCCTGACCCGCCTGCTGCTGAACATGTTCTTGATCTTGGCTCTGCTTTTGTTCCTCTTCCTTCTTCTGCTCCTTTAATTTCTTCTTAATAAACTCAATATTATACTTTGCGTCTTCATCATCTGGGTTTATCTCGAGACATTTTTTATAATCCTCTATTGCCTCTAATAGTTTCCCCATCCGGTAATGGGTATTGCCTAAATTATAATATGAGTTTGCTTGAAGTTTTACCTCCTTAGAGTCAATCGCCTTATCAAATTCATTTAAAGCCTCTTCATAGTTTTTCTTTTGATGGAGTGCGTTGCCAATGTTATAATGCAATTGGGTACTATCTGGATTTTCTATCTGTGCATCTCTGTATTTGGAGAGCGCCTCATCTATCTTGCCTTCCTTATATAACCTATTCCCTTCAGTATTCTTCTTTGCAATAGGGCTCTGCCAGAACCAGCCTAAATTAAATATACAAATTAATAAAATAAAAATCCTCAATCTATTCACAAAGCCTTTTTCGTTCACCTAATATAAACTCCATACACAATAATATTATAGCAATTCCTACAAAATATTGAAATCTATCTTCATACTGAGTAAAGAGCCTGCTCTGGAGTTCTTTTTTCTCCATCTTTGAAATCTCTTCATAAATCTTATCCAATTCCATCCCGCCAGTAGCATGATAGAATCTTCCATCTGTCACAAACGCTATCTTCTGCAAGGTTGCTTCATCTAATTTTGTAAGCACCACCTCACCTGACCTATCCTTTTTATATTCTACAATCTTTCCTGTTTTATCGCGTATTGGGATAGGTTCGCCCTTTGTCGAACCAATGCCAATCGTATAAATCTTTATCCCTGCTCTGGCTGCTTCTTCTGCTGCCTCTACTGGTTTTCCCTTGTGGTCCTCGCCATCTGTAACCAAAATCAATACCTTATATTTCCTCTCAGATTTTGTAAAGGCGCTTATTGACCTCCTAATAGCATCTCCTATCGCGGTACCCGGCCTCGGCATCATATCTACATTTATTATGCCCAAAAACATCTTTGCAGCGCTATAGTCCAATGTCAGCGGGCACTGAATGAAACTATCCCCAGCAAATGTCAGAATCCCAATCCTATCTCCTTTAAGTCTGTCAATTAAAGTTGCAATCTCTATCTTTGCCTTTTCCAATCGATTTGGCTTCATATCCTCAGCGAGCATACTTAAAGATGTATCTATTGCGACCATTATATCAACCCCATATCGTTTGGCCATTACAAGCCTTGTACCAATCTGCGGCCTTGCTAAAGTAAATATTAAAAATATAACTGCAAAAAATATTAGAATAACCTTTGTTCTTTCTTTCGCAGAACTCTTAGAAAAACTGAGTCTTTCTACAAGGGACGGGTCGCCAAAGATTTCTCTTGAGCGCTTCTTCTTTAAAGAAATAAACGCGTAGAAACCAATTAGAATCGGGATAATTAAAAATAGATTAAGAAATGCAGGCGTTCCCCAGTGCATCGTAGTTAAGGAATCTTTCTAAAAACTGTGTTAGATAAGATTATCTCCAGCATCAATAAGAAAAACCCTGGCAGTGTAAAAAAATTTACCAATTCATTATATTCTCGATATTGTTTTGTTTCAATCTTTGTCTTCTCAAGCTCGCCAATCTTTTTATATATCTCAAGCAAACCCCTTTCGTCCTTTGCCCTGAAATATATCCCACCAGTCAAATCAGCAATATTTTCCAGCAACCTCTCGTCAATCTCTGTATCCATCTTTACATATCTTCTTCCAAATATAGGGTCATCAATAGGATATAAGGCGCCACCAGGCCTACCTGCGCCAACTGTATAGATTTTAATCCCTATTGCCTTGGCTGTCTTTGCAGCAGTTAAGGGGTCTATCTTTCCTGCATTATTAATCCCATCGGTCAGCAAAATTATTATCTTACTCTTAGCTGTAGAATCCCTGAGTCTATTCACAGAATTTGCAATTGCAGTGCCTATAGCTGTCCCATCCTCTATCATACCTGTCTCTACCTTTTCTAAAAGCTCTAATATAACCCTGTAGTCCAGAGTCAAAGGGCATTGTGTAAGACTGTATCTTGCAAAGACCACAAGGCCTATGCGGTCGTCCCTCCGAGATTTTATAAATTCTTTTATGACCTCCTTTGCAGCGCCAAGCCTGTTCTGAGGCTTAAAGTCTTCAGCCCTCATACTCGTAGAGGTATCGAGTGTTAAGATTATGTCTATGCCTTCAGTCAATATCTCCTCTTCGCTCCGTCCAGCCTGAGGCCTAGCAAGGGCCAATATGAATAAAAATAAAGCGAGCATCCTCAAAATCATAGGGAGATGCCTATTTCTGACTGCAAGACTTTGACGGATATCTTTAAAGAGTGATGTATCAGAAAAATATAAGGTGGCCTTCCTCTTCTTTAATCTTCTAAAATAATCCCAGACCAGAAATGGTATTATCCCAAGAGGCATTAAAAATATTGGATTTGCAAACCTCATAATTTCACCCGTTCAACCTACGCGGTTGAAAATGGTTTGGGGGTGGTTATCTCTACAATCTCTCTTGCCCTATTAAAGATTTCTTCAGTCTCTTTATTCGTCGGTATATACTTTGCAAACTTCACAAGGTCGCACTCTTCCAAAAAATCCTTAATCTTATCTACACTGGTTCTTTCTATCTTTTTTGCCCTCATCTCCTGATAAAGCTCCCAGGTAGTCCTATCAAGGGCAAAGATTCTATAACGTCCTTCTATGTAATTCCTTATAATATCTGAGATTCTTATATAAAATTCTTTAAACTTTCCTTCTTCTATAAGTCTTAATTTAATTAATTCTTCCAATGCCTCTCTTGCAATCTCTTCAGGAGGTCTCGGTGGTGGAGGCGGCATCTCTTCAAGAATTTTTCTTTTTCTCTTTAAGTAAATAAAAACAGAGACTGATGCCAATATGAAGAGAATAAAAATAAAAGGCCAAAGATTCGGCCTTTCTTTTATCTCTGCGACTGGTTTCAATGGCCTTATATCATCAAAATTATAGTTCAAGGTTTTTAAGTCTTTTTACGCCTATTTGTAATGGCAGAAAACAAAATAGTCCCCCTAAGAAAACTATTATAGCAATCGAAATTCCTATTAAGACTGACAATTCTAGCATGGATTCAATGCGACCCTTTAAAAATAACTGAAAAGGAGCTGCAACAATAATTGTATCTAAGACTATAAAGAAAAGGCTTAAAACTAATGTCAGGGTCCCGCCAAATCCAGAGACAATCTGTGCAGGGTTTTCAGATTTAAAATTTGGAAAACACGCCCCAAGTCCCACGCTCAAGCCAATAAGCACAAAGTTGGCAACAAAGACTGTGATAATTGAAACCAAAAGAATAGGCCCCCAGACCCCAAGCATAAGATTTGAAATTACTACAAGTGATAAGGTAATTATCAAAGAAGGGACGAGACTCATCCAGAATTTCTGATAGATTAGCCTTTTTACACCAATCGGCGCAAGACCCAAAATCCAGAATTTATTCCCCTCTAAACTGATCTGCGGAAAGACAAACCTCGTGCTCAAAGAACCCAGGGTCAGAAGCGTTGCAGTCATATTTAAGAATGCGCAGAGATTCTTCCAGAAGGGCTCTAAGATATTATAGGAGAGGTTCCTGATATTTAAAAAATAGACTCCCAGCAGCCCGAAGAATACCAAAAACTGACTCCACTGTGCAGGTTCTCTCAAAAAAAGTTTTATATCCTTTATAATCAAAGAGCGGATGGTCGGACTTAATACCTTTAATATAGGTATAAACCTTTCAGAGAAACTCTCTTTAAGCTTAAAAATTCTTGAGCTTATAGTAGAGTGTATTGTATGCCAAAGTTTTAAGAAATTCTTTCCTGCAAAAAGGCTCGTGAGGTTTATAAAAAATAGGGCGTTGCTGAAGATTAACAAAAAATAAAAGAAGACTTTTTTTAATTGCACCCCTGCAGATGCCAGAAGCGCCTCTTGCAGCCAATAGCTTGGGATGAAGGGTGAATGGGAGAATCGAACATTTGGAAGCAGCTGATTCAATATAAAGACCTCTATCTGTTGTGCAGGATGCAAGACCCTTGCCTTCTTAAATAGAATAATAAAAATAACGAGTACCAGCAAAAAAATTACAGCCAGATACGGCCTTAAATTCTTCTTTGGAAAAAATCTCATTAAAATCAGAACAAAGAGCGTACCCAAGCTACTGGCTATAGCTAAAAATGGAAAGAAGAAGATTATTAGTGTTGGATAATAA
>JBBIOC010000004.1:0-4846 GCA_037443585.1 Candidatus Omnitrophota bacterium | reverse complement strand
CGAGCCCGAAACTTATCATAACAGGTAAGATTATCACAAAGAATGCCCAGGAGCTCAAGAAACTGCTCTCAAGCCATTTATATATAAATATCTTTAAATCACTTATTGGCATTGTGATTAAGAACTCTGTCTCTTTTGAACGAAATATAGAAGAAAATGACACGATTGAATTGCTAAATACAAGCATAAGAAATAGCGCAAAATAGAATAGAAACATAAGCCTCTCTAAGATAATAGAACCTACCCCGGGGAAGTCCCTGATAAACCTGAATGCAAATCTGGAGATTAAAAATTCTGATAATAGGAGAGAGGCTGTGCAGAGGGTGACTACAAAAATCTTTAGACTGCTCTGGGACTTCAGTGATTTTATATTGTTTATTATCAGGTCCCGATGCAAATTTATCAGAGGTAAAAATCGCATATCTTACGTCAAGCGTAAAAATACGTCTTCCAATGCACCGCTAATGCCGCTCTGCTTTTTTAATTCTTCAATACTTCCAATGGCTATGAGGTTTCCATCTTCAATGATGCCTACTCTATCACAGACCTCTTCTGCTATTGACAGGGTATGTGTTGACATAAATATTGTTACACCTAAAGCAGCTTGCTCTCTAAATATATCCTTGACAAGCCTCATACTTTTGGGGTCGAGCCCTACCATAGGCTCATCTATTAAAAGAATCTTAGGTTCATGCAAGAGCGCTGCACAATAGACTATCTTTTGCCGCATACCGTGGGAATATTCTTCGAGTAAGATATCCCCATCCTGACTCAAATTCCAGCGTGAGAGCAACTCTTCCCTTTTTTTCTCAGCAATAGACCCATCCAACTCATAAACCTCAGATATAAATCTCAAAAATTCCCTGCCTGTAAGCTTCTCATATAAAAATGGAACATCAGGGATGTAGCTTAAAAGCCTCTTTGCAGAGAGACCCTCCTTCTGTATGTCAAAGCCACATAAAGACGCAGAACCTTCTGTGGGTATCAGGAGTCCTGCTAAAAGTTTTATTGTTGTGGTCTTCCCTGCAGCATTAGGACCTAAAAAGCCGAATATCTCACCTCTTTTAATATCTAAATTCAGGCGATTGACTGCAACCTTTGTGCCAAATCTTTTTGTGAGATTAATCGTGCGTATCATCTATACTCCAATACCTTTATATTCAACTTTCCCACAGTCTTTGCAATTTCAAGCTGTTCCAACAATCCACCTTCAACAAATGGTATATGTGTAGCGTCTGCTATCTCTTGACCAAGGGTTGGGTCCATATTTATCCAACTACCTACATATACCTTTGGCCAGGCATGGTAGTAAAATCTTCCTTCAAAAAAAATCAGGCCTGCATTCATCTTTGTGGGTATGCCTAAAGAGCGAGTGAGGGCTGTAAATAAGACTGTATGTTCATTGCAATCACCTTCTCTGATTTTCAAGACCTCAATAGCTGAAGGTATGCTTAATGTAGGAGATTTTTTTATATTCTTAAACACCCAATTCAAAATTTTTTTAGAGCAAGTCCAGCTATCTTTTTCTTCGCCAACTATCTCTCTTGCGAGTTCTAAAATCCTTGGGTCTTTTGATTGTATAAAGAGCTCCTCCTGAATCTCTTCAATAGGGATATTTGGTGGATTCAAAGGTTCTTTATCCTTAGAAATCTCCAAAACCTCAAGTGCTTCCCCCTTCTTTAACTCCACCTTTAAAAAATTTACATCCCTTGGCTCTGGGATTATTACATTCGATGCAATTGAAACCTCAGACAGGATATCCTGTGAATCTAAGTCCTGATAGCTGGCAAGACTAATCGCCTTATTAGAAGGCTCCTTTATCATAGTCCAGCCCATATTGGACTCTTCCCTCAATACCTCTCCATCTTTAGTGACCCATGCCTTTGTCTTGATGCCTGATAATTCTATCTCTATTATATCGCAAGGCACAAACACACCTTCAATATCCAAAGAACCTGCACTAAGCCTCTTTATCTTTACATTATTTTTAGACATTGTAATAGGGTCAAAGATTTGCAGATTGATTTCGGGAAATTTAGGATTAAGTTTTCTAAAAGTAAAGAATGGGCTCAAGGAATTCGATAATAAGGCAGTCTCGTTCAAGGTCAGTTCCTTTTCTAAAATTTCACCTCCGGAATCTATCTTCACTTTAAGTCTATTCTTATCGAGCCTGCCGCTTGCTAAAATCTTATGTACTCCAGATTCAAGCCTGAATTCAAAATTCTTCATCCTCAAGCCTTCATCAAAAAATGAATCTCCCCTCAATCGCACTACCCGATCTTCACCAAGCATAGAGAGCTTTATTATAGAGGCCTCTCTAAACCTATAACCACACACCCCATCTTCTACGTCCTCAGCAGCAACTATATTTGAAAAGCCGATTCTTTTCTCATTAAAATAAATCCCCATCCAGGTCTCCCGGATGGGGTTGTCTTTTGAAAGGGTGAAACTATAATTTTGAGGACCTAAAAGTATAATAGAGGGCAAGACCTCTCTTTGAACTAAAAGGCCCATCATTATAAGCCAGAAGATAAATACAGATATATTGAAAAACCTTCTCACATCAGCGAAACCGCTTTGCCCTTATTCTAAAAAATTTAATCAAGGGCTCTATATAGGAGGTAGCTGTAGAGACCTCTACAGCATCTAAGTCAATGGCCTTGAAAAATCTATTCCTCACGTTCCTTGCTGACTGCGCTCTTTTAAGAAATTCCTCTCTAAGGGTTCTATTCCGCGTATCTATCAAAATAAATTCTCCAGTCTCAGCATCCTCTAATTCTAAAATTCCAACCTCAGGCAATTCCCCTTCCCTCGGGTCTCTGACTACGATTGCCACTATATCGTGCCTTTTATTTAAGATGCGGAGGAGCTTCTCAAAGCCGCTATCTATGAAATCCGAGATTAAAAATACTACTGCGCGCTTTCTCAAGACCTTTCCTAAATAATCTAATGCTAAAGCTATGTTTGTCTTTTTTGTCTGGCCCTTAAAGTACAAAAGTTCCCTTATGACCCTTAATACATGAAGCCTGCCTTTCTTAGGGGGAATAAATTTTTCAATCCTGTCTGTAAAGAGGATAAGGCCTACTTTATCATTATTTTTTATAGCGCTAAAGGCGAGCACAGCGCCAAGTTCTGCCAATAGTTCTGATTTTAGTCTATTCCTGGTCCCAAAAGTCTCTGAAGCACTTATATCTACCAAGAGGACGACAGTGAGCTGCCTCTCTTCTACAAATTTCTTGACATAAGGGTGGCCCATTCGTGCCGTGACATTCCAGTCTATAGAACGGATATCATCGCCTGAAAAATACTCCCTTACCTCATGAAATTCCATTCCACGGCCCTTGAAGACAGACTCATATTCCCCTGCAAATATATCATTGACAAGCCTGCCTGTGCGAATCTCAATCTGCCTGACCTTACTTAGAATCTCTTTGGGAATCATTATTATGTTTTAAATTTCAAGCACAGATGACCACAGATTAAAAGATACAAGATGATCACAGATTAAGCGGTATAGATCAATCTCTTTATTCCAACCTTAGAAGCACCAAAATTTGCCAAAAGAACAAGTTTATATTTTGTCCCTTTAACATAATAATATACTTGATCCTGCATTGCTTTAGTTATTAAGGGTGCTACCTTTATTTCTAAGATTACCTTATCCTCAATTATAAAATCAGGCCTGTAAATGCCTATCTTTTTACCTTTGTATTTCACATCAAGGGGGTTTCTCTTCAATAAAATCAATCTTTCTATCAGTTAGTTCTACGGACACGGCTCTATGGTAAATGACTTCCTTATGGACACTACCTAATTCTTTATGCACTTCATAAAGTGCTCCTATTATCTTATAGGTTAAATCTTTATATAATCCATCTGTGATCATCTGGTTCTTCTAATCTGCGATCATCTGTGCTATAAATTTAACGCTATCATGGCACCTCAATTTCATCAAAGACCCTCTTTACAATATGTTCACTCGTCATCTCCTCTGCCTCTGCCTCGTAGGTTATAATTATTCTATGTCTCAGAACATCCATACCTATCTCCTTTATATCCTCAGGCGTGACATACCCCCTGCCCCTTATAAATGCATGTGCCTTTGCTGCAATATTTAGATAGATTGAGGCCCGAGGTGAAGCCCCGTATGCGATTAGATTCTTTATATCAAGTTTGTAATCTTCAGGTGTACGCGTTGCGTATACAATATTTACAATGTAGTCTTTTACTTTATCATCAATATATATCTCACTAACAACCTTTCTTGTGCGAAGGATATCTGCTGGAGATATAACAGGATTTACCTTTGGCACTTCATGGCCTGCCATGCGTTCCATAATCTCTCTTTCTTCTTTTTTATCAGGATAACCAATCTTTATCTTAAGCATAAACCTATCCACCTGTGCTTCAGGGAGTGGATATGTGCCTTCCTGCTCTATAGGGTTCTGTGTTGCCAGCACCAAAAATGGTTCATCTAAAGGAAATGTATTTTCGCCAATGGTTACCTGTCGCTCCTGCATTGCCTCTAAGAGTGCACTCTGAACCTTTGCTGGAGCACGGTTTATCTCATCTGCTAGAATAAGATTTGCAAATATTGGACCTTTCTTTGTGAAGAAATTTCCTTCTTTTGGATTATATACAAGAGTCCCGATCAAATCCGCAGGCAAAAGGTCAGGTGTAAATTGAAGCCTTTGAAACTTTGTCTGAATGCAAGCAGAAAGTGTCTTTACAGCCATTGTCTTTGCCAAACCAGGCACGCCTTCTATTAGAATATGACCATTTGCTAATAAGCCGATTAAAAGCCGCTCTACTACATATCTTTGTCCTACAATAACCTTGCTTATCT
>JBBIOC010000003.1:26199-27853 GCA_037443585.1 Candidatus Omnitrophota bacterium | reverse complement strand
ATTTATCAAACTCGCTAAATATCCTGCTCCAAAACCATTGTCAATATTAACAACGCATACCCCTGGTGCGCAGCTGTTGAGCATAGTTAGAAGCGGGGCTATGCCTTTAAAGCTTGAACCATATCCGATGCTCGTCGGTACACCAATCACGGGTTTTGAAACAATCCCGCCTACAACACTTGCCAGTGCCCCTTCCATACCTGCCACTACTATTATGACTGAGGCACTTAAAAGCTCTGAGCGTTTATCAAAGAGTCTATGTATCCCTGCAACCCCTACATCGTAGATTGTTCTGACCTTATTGCCCATAAATTCTAAAGTAATCCTAGCCTCTTCTGCTACAGGGATATCGCCTGTGCCTGCTGTCAATATCAATACCCGCCCTTTTTTGGATACCTTTGTTTTTGTAGCAGTGCATATAACCCTCGCCTTTTTATAAAAGGCGAGGTTCTTAAACTTTTTTGATAACCTATCATAAATCTCCTGGTCTGCCCGAGTAAGAAAGACCTGTCCATATTTGCTTAAGATGGGCTCTACTATCTTCTCGACCTCTTCATATGTCTTGCCTTCACAAAAGACCACTTCTCCGAGTTCTTTTCTAAGACCTCTGTGATGGTCAACTTTAGCAAATCCCAAATCTTGATAAGGAAGGTCTTTTAAAACCTCATAAGCCTTTCTGAATGAAATATGGCTCTTCCTTAAGTCCTTTAAAAGTTTTTTTATAGAATCTTCAATCATCTGCGAAATATAAGATATAAAATAAGCAGGATTATAATAAATGCAATAATATAAAAGTCATAGAAATAGATAAACTCTTTAATTCTTTCTGCTGCACTTCTGTGAGGCTTTTTGATTAACCGCTCCACCTCTTCTTCCTTAAATCTGAGATATTGACCTGCAATCTTATATGCAGGCAGTTTGCCAGAGTCTACTAACTTTTTTACCTCATCTATAGAGATTCCTAATCGCCTGGCTGCCTCTTCTTCTGTTAATAATTTATTCATCTAATCTTTTCTCTAACAATCCAGTCATCTATCCTCTGCCTCTCAAATCGCCACGCATCGCCCTCTTTGAATCCAGGAATCTTGCCACTATTCGCCAATTCAAGAATCTTCGATATCTCTATGCCTAAATATCTTGCTACTTCTTCAACTGTAAAGAACTCTTCTCTGCCTGTCTGCCTTTGTGTTTCAAAAAGCATCTTGCAGGCTCCCTGTATTATAGCTCCAGGGGCTACGCTCAGCACAGGCATTGTGATATCGCCGATTACTTGAGCATGCTCTAAGACCTTCAGCTCCTTCAGTGCTATTATATTGCCTGTAACCTTGCCTGAAACAGTTATCTCCTCGCCATTTATATCTGCCTTTACGTTCGCATTTTCACCGATTGTAAGTTTGCCCTTTGTGTCGAACTTGCCTTCAAAGTTTCCATTTATCCGCAGATTGACCGGGTCTTTAAATGCGAGAATCCCCTGCATACTTGCATCCACATCGAGAATCTTTTCCTCTTCCATCTCTCTGTCTCTTCTTGCCATTTTTAACCTCCTGACCTGTTCAACCTACGCGGTTGGACAAAGGTTGGACAAAAGTACAACCGCGTAGGTTGGATATGGTCCATTTATTTCTTATGTTCCTCTTCTATATAAATCCTCCTC
>JBBIOC010000003.1:11724-26185 GCA_037443585.1 Candidatus Omnitrophota bacterium | reverse complement strand
AAGACAAGCGAAGTAGCAACAAATGCAGCAATATAAAAACCGCAGCCTACTGCCATGCCTATCCCAGCAATTGACCACAGGCTTGCTGCAGTTGTGAGCCCTTTAACTGATGCGCCTGACCTGATAATAGTGCCTGCTCCTAAAAACCCTATCCCTGTTACTATCCCAGCTGCAATTCTACCCGGATCAAGGGGCACCTTGCTTCCATAGAGCTCATACATATATAATGAGGTTAACATTATGAGTGCAGAACCAATACTGACAAGTATATGCGTCCTAAAACCTGCAGCCCTGCCATGTTTCTCTCGCTCAAAGCCGATTATCCCGCCCAATATACCTGAAAAAAATAATCGAATTAAAACCTGTAGGTCTGTTATCATTTTATACCTCCCATCTTAAAGAGCTGATAACCAAGGCCTGCTACCATTGCAGCATTATCCATACATAACTTAGACTCTGGGAAATATATCTTGAAACCTCTATAAAGGGATTGTTCATTCAACCTCTGGCGCAACCTTGAATTTAAACTCACGCCGCCCCCTATTACAAGTATTCGAATCCTGTGCTTATCAAGTGCCCTGAGGGTATTCTCTATAAGCATATCTATCACAGCTTCTTGAAAACCAGCTGCTATGTCCTGAACATCTCTGAGGCTCAACCTCGGACACTTTCTGACATAATACAACACCGCTGTCTTTATCCCGCTAAAACTAAAGTCCAATGAGTCAGAAAATCTCGTGCGGGGAAATTTTATTCTTTTTGGGTCGCCCTTTTTTGCAAATCTATCTATTATTGGCCCGCCTGGATAGTCTAATTTTAAGAGCTTTGCGACCTTATCAAAGGCCTCGCCTACTGCATCGTCTTGTGTCTGACCCAAAAGTTTTATTCTGTCAAAATGATGGACAAGGACAAGCCTTGTATGCCCTCCTGAAATTACAAGTCCAATGAATGGAAATTTTATTCTCCTCTCATTTATAATTGCAGAATATAGATGTGCATTTAGATGGTCAACTTCAATCAAAGGGAGTTTCAGGCTAAAGGCAATCGCCTTTGCGCAAGAGAGCCCTACTAAAAGCGCACCAATAAGACCAGGCCCTTTGGTCACACTGAGGGCATCTATATCTTTAAAATCGAGCCTCGCCTCTTTAAGCGCCCTTTTTATTACCAGGTCTATAACCTCTGTATGAAATCGAGTTGCTATCTCTGGGACAACACCGCCATATCTCCTGTGAAGTTTAAGACTCGAAGATATTATGTTGGAGAGAATATATCTTCCATCCCTAACAACACTCGCAGCGGTCTCATCGCAGGAGGTCTCGATACCTAATATATTCATAAAATTATCGCACTAACTCTGATAAAAACACAAACTTGACGCCCTGTTTTTTAAAATAAGGCATCATCTCTTTTAAAACTGAAATTGTATTCTGGCGGTCATGGCATATGCCAACAGCCTCTTTCTTCTCTTTTGCAATCCCTATCAATCGATTAAACTGATTTCTAATATATTCGGGGTCTAAATTACCGTCTAAAAATACATCCCTCTCTGCAAAACCTATCTCAACCTCTCGTGAAACCCTTCTGCATAGAGACCTGTTGGTCACAAGGCTATCCAGAAAATAAAGGTCTTCTTTTTTTAACTCTGACAGAACTGTTTTCATAACTCTATAATCACTTGTAGCTTTAGAACCCATGTGATTCGAAACGCCCTTTATTCCAGGCAATGATTCTATCGCCTGCCTGAGAGTCTCCAAAATTTCTTCCCTTGACATCTTTACTAAAATGGTCTTCTGCTCTAACTTTATCTGGTTATCCTCTGCACCGAGTTTTGGCTCCATTGGCATATGCAGTATAGTCTCATATCTTCTGTGTTTTGCTTCCTCCAAAACCCTTCTCGAATATTTTAGATTAGGCAGAATAGCCAAGGTTACAGGCAATTTTATCTTAAAAAGAGCGTCCAGATTATTGAGATTATACCCAAAATCGTCTATAACTATACCAACCTTGCATATGGGTGGCAGGAAGAGTTTTCTAATTATAAAGATACCACTTAGGACAAGGATTATACTAATAGTGATAAAAAAGAACTTTTTCATGCATTTATATCCTTTTATATCTAACCTGGTTAGATTTGTCAGATTAACCGCACAAATCTTCCTAATCTAATTAATCACTCCCTCGCCTTATACACCAATATCCCCTTCAAAAGATCAATTGCCCTTGAGAGTTGATTATCATAGATCTCCTGAATTGGCTTCTTAGTCTCCTCTTCAAGCAATTTTTCAAGACCCTCTGGCTTTTCTGCCTCTTGTGTTTTCTGAGGTTCTACATATTCTATCAAGATATCAGGTGTTATGCCTTCATTATGTATTGAGCGTCCACTCGGTGTAAAATATTTGCTTGTAGTAAGCCTGACAGCAGAGCCGTCAGAAAGAGGCACAACAGTCTGCACAGAACCCTTTCCAAATGTCTTCTCCCCCAAAATTATCCCTCTCTTATTATCGAGTATCGCACCTGCTACAATCTCTGAACCAGAGGCGCTGCCCTTATTAACCAATACTACCAAAGGATATTTTGCATGCTTTGTTCCCCTTCTCGATTTATATTCTATATTCTGACTGGGAATCCTGCCCTTAGTAGAAACTATTAACTTGCCTTCTTCCAGAAGCTCTCCTGACACCTCAACTGCTGCATCCAAAAGTCCACCGGGGTTGTTGCGCAGGTCCAATATAAGACCTGCCATCCCCTGCTTTTCTAATTCAACGATACGCTTTTCGAAATCCTCTGCAGTATCCTCCATAAATTCTATAAGTCTTATATAGCCTAAATTTTGTTCTATAATCTTTGCTTCCTTAACGCTCTGGATTTTTATAATATCCCTTGTGATTGTAAAATCGAGGAGTTTCTGCTCCCCCTCCCGCAAAACTGTAACTGTAACATCTGTCCCTGGCTTACCCCTTAGTCGTTTTACTGCTTCTATTAGAGTCAGGTCCCTTGTAATCTCCCCATTTATCTTTACAATCCTATCCCCCGCCTTTAAACCTACCTTAAATGCAGGTGTATCTTCAATAGGGGCGATTATTGTCAAAAGGTCGTCCTTCTTTGTAATCTCTATTCCAATGCCGCCAAATTTTCCCTCAGTCTCTATCTTCATCTCATTGTATGTATCTGGGTCTAAAAATTGACTGTGTGGGTCTAATGATTCCAACATACCCCTTAATGCACCATAAATCAGTTTCTTAGAATCCGCCTCCTCTACATAATCAGAACGCACAATACTCACTACATCTGAGAAGAGTTCCAGTTCTTTGTAAAGGTCATCCTTTGGGGAGAGCTTTTTTTCAGCACATATGCCTGTATAGATAAATATGCCGGTAGTTAAAATTACTATCCCGATAATGAGCCATTTAAGCCTTTTCATATTTCCTCCTTTAGTTTTTTTTCTATTATCTCATTCACCAATTTAGGGTTTGCCTTGCCCTTTGTCTTCTCCATCACCTTGCCTACCAAAAACATCGTTGCGCGGGGCTTTCCTTTTTTAAAGTCCTCTACTGCCTTCGGATTTTCAGATATCACCTGCTCGATTATCCTCTCTAATTCTTCTGTGTCAGTAATCTGTAAAAGCCCTCTCTGACTTACAAGTTCCTGCGGCGGTCTGCCAGTCCGTATAATCTCTGGCAAAAGTTCCTTTGCAATCTTGCCGCTGATAATATTTTCATCTATCATCTTCAACATATCTACGAGATGCGACTCTTTTAGAGAGAGCTCTCTGATATTTATATTATTCTGATTTAAAATTCCGAGCAATTCAACTATGAGCCAGTTGGCTAAAATTTTTCTTCTTTCATAAAGCGCTGCGCACCTTTCAAAAAAATCTGCCAAGGTCTTCTCTTGTATAATGACCCCTGCATCGTATTCAGAAAGTCCATATTCTTTAATAAATCTCTTGCGCCTCGCATCGGGCAGCTCTGGTATAGTCTTTCTGATATCCTCTAAATTGGCTTCTTCAAAATCAAATGGCAGAAGGTCTGGCTCAGGAAAGTATCTATAGTCATGCGCCTCTTCTTTTGTGCGCATTGAATCAGTAATCTCTCTTTCTGGATTCCAGAGTCTTGTCTCTTGAATAACCCTGCTGCCAGATTTTAAAATATTAAGCTGCCTTTTGTTTTCAAATTCCAGTGCTAATTTTACATTTTTAAAAGAATTTAAATTTTTTATCTCTGTCTTTGTGCCTAATTCTGTTTGGCCTTGGGGCCGAACAGAAATATTTGCATCGCAGCGCAGACTCCCTTCTTCCATATTGCAATCTGAGACCTCTAGATATTGAAGGATTGATTTCAGGCTCGCCAGATAAGTAACAGCTTCTTCAGGAGAGTCCAAATCAGGCTCAGTTACTATCTCTAAAAGCGGAATCCCGGAACGATTAAAATCAATGAGGCTAAAATTTTCTAAGCTCTCGTGCAGCAGTCTCCCCGTGTCTTCTTCCAGATGAACACGCCTTATCCTGATTCTTTTTGTAGTGCCGTCTTTAAATATATCTAAGAGCCCATCATATCCCAATGGTTTTGCAAACTGGCTGATCTGATAATTCTTAGGCAGGTCAGGATAAAAATAATTCTTCCTGTCGAATCTTATCTGCTGTGAGATTTTGCAATTCAATGCAAGCGCAACCTTACAGGCAAGCTCAAACGCCTTCTTGTTTAGAACAGGCAGACTTCCAGGAAAACCAAGGCATACTGGGCAGGTCTGAGTATTTGGGGGCGAGCCAAAATTTGTACTACAGCCACAGTAGACCTTACTCTCTGTCTTTAACTGGACGTGGACCTCTAAACCAATTATCGTCTCGTATGTCATAACTGTATAACAGCATCAGCTTCATAAAAAGTTTACATTTCTGTCACTGTCAAAAATGTAAACTTTTTTATAAAGATGGGCTTCTCAAATGATACTCTGTCGCTTGCTCGAAATTGTATGCTGCCTTTAAAATTGTTGCCTCATCAAATGGCTTTCCGAGAATCTGTAATCCTATAGGCAGTTTCTCCTTTGTGAAACCGCACGGTATTGAAACCCCCGGGATACCTGCAAGATTTACTGAAATAGTAAATATATCCGAGAGATACATTGTCAATGGGTCCTCTATCTTCTCGCCTATCTTGAATGCTGCAGTTGGAGAAGTCGGTGTCAGTATACAATCAAATCTTTCAAAAGCCTCATCAAAGTCCTGCTTTATCAATGTCCGAACCTTTAATGCCCGCAAGTAATACGCATCATAATAACCGCTACTGAGCGCGAATGTACCAAGTAAAATCCTTCTCTTTGCCTCTGCGCCAAAACCTTCAGCACGCGTCCTTTTATACATATCTAACAATGGGCTAGGGGGCTGGGGGGCTGAGGGGCTGGGTGCTCTATATCCATACTGCACCCCATCATATCTCGCAAGATTGGAGCTCGCCTCTGCTGTTGCTACCAGATAATATACGCTCACTGCATATTCAGTATGCGGCAAACTTATTTCTTCACAAATAGCCCCCAAGTCTTTAAATTTATTAATAGCTTCTTTGATTGATAATTCAACCTCTTTATCAATACCTTCTTGAAAATACTCCTTTGGAATCCCAATCTTCATCCCTTTGACTGGTTCTTTTATTATCTTTCTATAATCCGGAACTGGAATCTGTGCAGAGGTTGAATCTTTCGGGTCGTATCCAGAGATTACACTCAAAAGAATGGCAGCATCTTCAACATCTTTTGTTATGGGGCCTATCTGGTCGAGTGAAGAGGCAAATGCAATAAGCCCGTATCTGGAAACCCTGCCATAGGTGGGTTTTAATCCGACAGCTCCACAGAAGGAAGCAGGCTGTCGTATAGAACCGCCTGTATCAGAACCCAGTGCAAGGATTGTTTGATGACTCGCCACTGCACAGGCAGAACCGCCGCTTGAACCGCCAGGCACCCTATCAAGGTCCCAGGGATTACGGGTAATGTAATAGGCAGAGCTTTCTGTAGAGGAGCCGAATGCAAATTCATCCATATTCGCCTTGCCTAAAAGAATGGCCCCTGATGCCTCAAGTCTGTCTATAACTGTTGCATTGTATGGCGGTTTAAAGTCTTTTAAAATCCGAGAGGCACAAGTAGTCAGCTCATCCTTTACGCATATATTATCTTTAATCAAAATGGGTATGCCGAATAGACGTTTATCTTTAATTCTTTCCTTATTCTTCTGCCATCTGGAGATTGCTTCTTTTTTATCAAAGGATGCAAACGCGGATAATTTAGGTTGGAGTCTCTCAATCCTTTCAAAGAGAGCATCCAAAATCTCCTCTACAGTTATCTCTTTATTATCTAAGAGTTCTAAAAGTTTGTGTGCAGTAAGACAGGTTAGGTCCATCTATTCAATTATCCTTCTCATTCAATTATACGCGGTACAACAAAAAGATTTCCAGACTTAAAAGGGGCATTAGCAGTCGCTTCTTCGGGAGAAAGCGAAGGCATAACCTTATCCTCTCTAAAGATATTCTTTAAAGAAAGAGGATGGCTTGTTGGGGATACCTTCTCGACATCGAGTTTTTTAATCTTTTCTACATATTCCAGTATTCTTGCTAGCTGACCTGTAAAATATTCTATGTCTTTTTCCTCAAGATGGAGTCTCGCCAACTCTGCTACATATCTGACAGTATCTATATCTATAACCATATCAACCTTTCATACGATAACACAAGTTTATAAAAAAATCAACCACGTAAGCTCTCGCCGATTCTTATAAATTCTTCTAACGAAATCTCTTCAGGCCGTAGATTAGGCAAAATGCCTGCCTTCCCAAGGGCCTCTAAAATCTCTTCCTTTGATTTCCAAAGTCCTGAAGAACTTAGAGAATTCAAAATAGTCTTTCTGCGTTTTCCAAAAGCGCTCCTTATGACTTTAAATAAAACCTCTTCATCTTTTACTAAAAAAGGTGCCTTATCTAAAATCTCGAGTTTCAAAAAAATTGCCTCGACCTCTGGAGGAGGAAAGAAGGATGTTTCTTTAATAGAAAATAGACGACTCGGCGAAGCGTAGAACTGGACAAAGAGTGTTATTGGGGAATAATTGGATTGGCCCCTCTTTGCAACAAGCCTCTCAGCAAATTCCTTTTGTACAGTTATATAGACAGAGTCAATCTTTCTTCGTGCTTCTATCAATCTTGTAAGGATTGGTGTTGTGATAAAAAATGGGAGGTTTCCTATCACCTTTAATCTTTCACCTGGCAGGCAAAACTTTAAAAAATCCATACAAAAAATTTCGAGATTTTTAACTCCATGGAAATTTTCTTTTAAGAATTCGCATAATCTCTTGTCCTTCTCTACTGCAATTACCTTTTTTGCAATCTTAAATAATCCCTCTGTCAGACTACCCAGTCCTGGCCCTATCTCAATTACCAAATCGTTGTCTGACAACTCGAGAGAACCTATAATCTTATCTCTTACATTTCTATCTATTAAAAAATTCTGGCCCAATAACCTGCTTGGCTTGATATTATACCGTCGAAGGGCCTCTTTGACCTGCGACTTATTTAACATTGCGATTGGAAGTCTTCCATATAGAGACAGCCATCTTAATCGCTTCAATTATTGAGGTGGGATTTGCTGTGCCTTTACCTGCTATATCATAAGCTGTGCCATGGTCTGGAGAGGTACGGATAAAAGGAAGGCCGATTGTCACATTAAAACCCTTTTCAAATGCGAGCATCTTTAAAGGGCCTAACCCCTGGTCATGATACATAGAGATTACAGCATCATATTCTCCCCTGTAAGCCTTATAAAATATTACATCAGCTGAAACAGGACCTGATAAGTTTCTTATATTTTTTTTTAGTCTTTTTATCGCAGGTTCAATAATCTCTATCTCTTCTTTTGAAAGGTTGCCTTTTTCTCCACAATGCGGATTTAAACCGCAGACCCCTATTCGTGGAAAATCTATTGCGAAAAAAGTTTTCAAAAATCTCCCTGTAAGTCTTATAGAAACTTCTATGAGTTCTTGAGTCAATACTTTCGGAACATCCCTTAATGCTATATGTCGTGTAACAGGCACAACCCTAAGCGGTCCGCCGCATAGCATCATTGCAAATTCCTTTGTGCCAGTTGCCTCTGCAAGATATTCAGTATGGCCGACAAAATCTACACCAGCTGAATTTATTGTTGCTTTATTTACAGGGGCAGTGACAAGCGCATCGAGCTTGCCGTTCTTAATTAACTTAATCGCCTCATCTATGCACCAGAGAGCAGCCTTGCCACATTCTCTATTCGGAACGCCTGGCCTGAAACCTTTTATAGGATGGGGGTACTTTATAATTAAAAAATTTGCGAGGCATTTAATCTTTGGACTCTGCAATGCCTTTTCTATTACTTCAGGCCCTATCCCTGCCGGGTCGCCGAGTGTAATACCAATGCGAGGCTTCTTCATAATAAGATAAGTTACAATAAATCACTTTCAAAAAAGTTTACATTTCTGTCACTGTCAAAAATGTAAACTTTTTAATAGGGCTATTTAATCGAAATATACGCCTTTTTCTTCAAATCTTCAAGCCACTCCTTTAAAGCCTGCTGGAACTTCATCCTGAAGAGCTTCTCATATATCTGTCCATATGCCTCTTCAAGGCTCAAGACTCCTCCATACTTTATATCTTCTACTTTGCAGATATGATACCCTAAATCTGTCTTTATAGGCCGTGAGATTTCTCCAATATTTAGGCTAAATACCTCCTCATCCAACTCCTTAATCATCTGTCCCTTTTCGATGTATCCCATATCCCCGCCAGAAGAAGCCCCTGGCCCTTGAGAATACTCCTCAGCCAATTTCTCAAAATCCTCACCTTTTTTTAGTCGTTCTATAATCTGTTCTGCCTGAACCCTTGCCAACTCAAACTCTATCTCATCCTTCGCCCTCAGCAAGATATTCTTGACCTTTACTTTTTTATTTTGCTTAAATTCCTCCTTATGGCTTTGATAATATTCAGTAATCTCATTTGGCAAGACGTCAACCTTTGTCCTTACCTCTTTTTCTACAGCCTTCCTCATTAGAATCTGGTCGCGATATCTATTCTTCAAACTCTGGATAGTCAAGCCTTGCGTCTGTATGGTATTGTAAAACTCCTCTTCAGAAGGAAAGCCATCCTTTACCTCCTGAAGTTTCTCTTCTATCTCCTTGTCTGTAACCTCAAGCCCGATGAGTTTTGCCCTGCTCAAAACCAACTTGTCCTCAATCATCTGCTCTACAATAGTTTGCTTTGCCTCTTCCATCTTCTTTAGCAGCTCATCCATCTTATAGGTATGCACATACTGCGCGTAAAGAACAGCCAACAACTCATCCACATCCTGCTGCGTAATAACCTCATCGTTGACAACGGCCACTACTTTGTTGACTACTTCAGCAAGAGTAAGGTCCTGCAAAAAGAAAAGAGATAGGCTGAATACAAGAATTAGACGGAGGTTACTTAAGGTTTCGGAATGTTTCGGAATGTTACGGAATGTTACAGTCCTAGCCTCTGCCATTTCCCGTAACCTTCCGTAACCTTCCGTAACATTAAGTAACATTAAGTAACCTCCGCTCTATCCCCTCTCTTTAATCCTCGCCACCGCCTCACGTAAAAGCCTGCAATACAGATCAAACCCAACTGCACTTATATACCCATGCTGCTCTTCGCCTAAAATATTTCCTGCACCTCTTATCTCAAGGTCCTCCATTGCAATCCTGAATCCAGAGCCTAACTCAGTATAGCGCTCAATCGCCCTGAGCCTTCGCTCTGCCTCGCCGCCAAGCAAGAACCCTTTAGGGACCAAAAAATATGCGTATGCCTTATATTTAAACCTGCCTACCCTGCCTCGCAATTGATAAAGGTCAGCCAGACCAAACATATCTGCTCGGTTTACAATCAAGGTATTAGCGTTCGGTATGTCTATGCCGGACTCTATTATAGCAGTTGAGACAAGACAGTCAATATTGTGCTGGATAAAATTTTTCATCACCTCTTCGAGCGAACTTGAATTCATCCTGCCATATGCCACGGCTAACCTTGCCTCAGGGACAACCCTGTGCAACCTCTGCGCTACTTTTTCAATACCATTTATTCTATTGTGCACAAAGAAGACCTGTCCATCTCTGGACAATTCTCTTAATATCGCTTCCCTTATCAGTTCTTCATTATATTCTGAAACCCTTGTCTCAACAGGCAGCCTATCCTGCGGCGGGGTCTGAATAATGGACATATCCCTTGCTCCCATAAGACTCATATAAAGGGTTCTGGGGATGGGCGTTGCAGTCAGGGTAAGCACATCGACCAATAATCTCATCTTTTTTAAACTCTCTTTGTCCCTTACTCCGAACCTCTGTTCCTCATCAATTATAACCAGGCCTAAGTCCTTGAATTCTACCTCCTTCCTTAAAAGCATATGCGTTCCAATAATTATATCAATAGAACCATCCCTCAGGCCTTTCAAAATCCGACACACCTGCGAAGGGGTTTTAAATCGGGAGAGCATCTCAACTGTGACTGGAAAATTTTTTAATCGAGACCTGAACGTGACAAGATGCTGTTCAGCTAATATTGTAGTAGGAACGAGCATAGCAACCTGCTTATTATCCATAACCGCTTTAAAAGCTGTGCGCAAGGCTACCTCTGTCTTTCCATATCCCACGTCTCCACATAAAAGTCTATCCATAGGCCTTGGCACCTCCATATCCTTCTTTGCTTCAATAGAAGCGCGTATCTGGTCAGGAGTCTCTGGATATTCAAACTCCTCCTCAAACTTCTTCTGCCAGTCCGTATCTTTAGAAAATTCGAATCCTTCAAGTTTTGAACGGGCTGCCTGAAGCTCTAAAAGTTCAAAAGCAAAAGACTTCACTGCCTTTTTTGCGCGCTCTTTACAGCGATTCCATATTTTTGTGCCCAATTTACAAAGTTTGGGCGCTCTTTTATCAAATCCTATATACTTCTGAATCAGATGGATCTCATCACAAGGCACATAGAGGATATCCTTATCAGCATATTCAATAACAATATAGTCCCTGAATCCTCCCTCAATCTTTATCTTTTCTATCCCGCGAAATACCCCTATCCCATGGTCTACATGCACCACATAATCACCAACTTTTATATCCACAAAACTTTCCAAAGGTGAGCGTTCGCCAAATTCTAAATGAAGGGGTCTTCTTCTCTTTGGCCACAGGCCTAATTTCGGCAGGATTATGACCATAGCGTGTTCCTCTAAGGTCTCTTTTGAAATTAGACTAAAAGAGCGGATTGTATCTATCTTTTTATCCTGGAGTTCGATTCTGATAGGGCCTTCAAAGGTGGGTGGAAAGATGTCGAGGATTCCGCCGCGTGCGCTGAAATCTCCTACTTCTGCGATATTTGCACATCTGGTATAGCCAAATTCTACAAGGGCTTTAATAGTGCTGTCATAATCTATCTCTTGGCCCTTGTAGAGTTTTATTGATTCAAAACTCACATCTTCTCCGGTGCGCTCACCCCGAGCAATCTCAAGCCATTAGCCAATACGTTCTTAACTGCAGAAACAAGTGCAAGTCTTGCGCGGGTCAGCTCCCTATCATCAGAAACGATTCTGTGGCTATCATAAAAAGAGTGGAATACCGTCGATAGTTCCAAAAGATACAAAACAATACCGTAAGGCTCAAAAGATTCTGCACTCTGGAGAATAACATTAGGAAACTGTGCCAATCTTTTGATAAGATTGAGCTCCTCTTTCTTATCTAGTAAAGAGAATTTAATTCTTGAAGAAGCCCTTAATTTTATATTCGAAAATCTCAATACACTGGCCATCCTCGCATGGGCATATTGAATATAATATACCGGATTCTCTGGCGACTGTTTCTTAGCAAGTTCAAGGTCAAAGTCTAAATGACTATCCTGCTTGCGCATCAAAAAGAAAAACCTCGCTGCATCCCTGCCAACCTCATCCATAACCTCCCTCATTGTTATAAATTCACCCTGGCGCGTTGACATACGAATCGGCTTTCCTTCCCTATATAGGGTTGCAAGCTGGACTATCAAGATAGAAAGTTTCTCCTTTGGATATCCAAGCGCCTCTACAGCCGCCTTTATCCGTGGGATATAACCATGGTGGTCAGGACCCCAGATATTTATTAAATGCTCAAAGCCCCTTTCAAACTTATCCCTGTGATATGCGATGTCAGGTGCAATATATGTAAGATTCCCATCACTTTTAATGACAACCCTGTCCTTCTCATCCCCAAAAATTGTTGCCTTAAACCATACAGCGCCCTCCTTTTCATATAAAAGCGCTTTTCTTTTAAGAAATTCTAAGGAGCTTTCAATCTTTCCAGAAGACCTCAATGTCTTCTGGCTGAACCAGCCGTCAAACTTAACGGCAAAATCTTCAAGGTCTTTCTTTATCCCTTTTATTATAGACCTATAGGCAAACTGGATAAAAAAATCTAAGGATTCATTTTCGCTCTTTATTAAAAATTTATTTCCGTATCTCTTCTTGACCTCTTTTGCAATCTGATGAATATATTCCCCTTTATAACCATTCTCTGGAAAGCTAACTTCATCAGCCTTGCCCAGAAGCCCAAAGTATCTTGCCCTTACAGACCTCCCGAGTAGAGTCATCTGAATCCCTTCATCATTAATATAATATTCCTTTGTAACCCTTTGCCCGCAGAATCTTAGAATATTTGCAAGGCTATCTCCAATAGCTGCCTGTCGGGCGTGTGCTACAGTCAACGGACCTGTTGGATTCGCACTTACAAACTCAATCAGCACCGATTTAGCTCTTTTTGGTCTTGCCTGTCCAAACCTTAAACCTTCTTTCATAATATCCTCGAGCATCGAATGAAATGCGGATTGAGTCAAATAAAGATTTATAAAACCAGGTGGGACTAAATCCAGCTTTTTAATCAAAGGCTTTATTTCTGATTTTTCAAAGCGGGTTTTTAGAATTTCAAAGAAGGCCAAGGAGACCTCCCGGGATGGTTTTGAGAGAATCGAAGCGAGTCTCATACCTACATTTGTTGAAAAATCTCCAAATTTTTCCAATTTTGGAATCTCTAAATATACCTGTGGAATGTTCTCCTCTGGGATATTAGGGCTAAATTCCCTTATACAGGATTGGATTAACTTACAAATCTTATCTTCAATCTTTAACATAATTAAATAGGCCGAACCTCTCAAGTAGAAATTCGGCCTTATCCTGTCCTTCCTCGATTATCTCTCTCCCCTTATAATCCTCAAAAAAACCCTTACCACCTCTGGGTCAAACTGAGTCCCTGCGCCTGTCTTAAGTTCCTCTATTGCCTTCCTTCTGGAAAGGGCCTTTCTGTAAGGCCTGTCTGATACCATTGACTCATAGGCATCTGCTACTGACAATATCCTCGCTGTTATCGGTATCATATTTTTTCTAAGTCTTTTAGGATAACCTGTGCCATTGAACCTTTCATGGTGGTGCATTATTATTGGCGCTAAGTCATCCAAAAAACCTATCTGTTCTACTATGCCTGAACCTATTACAGGATGCATTACCATAACCTTCCACTCATCTTGGCTCAACTTAGCAGGTTTTCTCAAGATGCCTATATCTATGCCAATCTTGCCGATATCGTGGAGCAGGCTGGCATATTTTAAAACCTTCTTTTCGTCTTCTGAAAGGCCGAGCGCCTTTGCTATCTTGAGTGAATTTTCCATAACCCGCTCAGAGTGACCATAGGTATAATTATCTTTAGCATCTATTATATTCGCAAGGGTCTTTATAGTATTTAGATAACCTATCTCTGCCTGCTCAAATAGTCTTGCATTCTCAATCGCAATTACCGCCTGACTTGCAAACATTGAAAGAAGCTTGACATCTTCTTCATTATAGTGGCCTAGTTTTTCATTATAAATGCTGAGGACCCCAACCATTCTTTCTTTATGAATCAGAGGGACCGTCATAAGAGAACGCAGCCCGTCCCTTTTAACCAAGGAACCATATTTATATCTTTTATTTTTTATAAGGTCATTTATAATATAAGGCCTCCCATCCCGCACGACCCTGCCTGCAATACTCTCCCCTACCTTGAGGCTCCTCTTTATCAGATGCGAATTTTTACTGATGCCAAAACAAGACCTGAGTATCAACTCCTGCCTTGTCCCATCAAGCAACCTCAATGAGCAGGCCTTCGCATGCATAATCCGCGCAGCCTTTGAAGTAATCAGGTCCAAAACCTCATCAAGGTTCAATGTAGAGGTTATAGATTTGCCAACCTCATAAAGCGCAGAGAGTTCGTTTACCCTATCCCTCAAACTCTTTTCGACAGACGCCTCTTTCGCCGCCATACCCTGACCCTTGGTGCATCTGACCACAGTTTCTCTAGATTATAAAATCTTCGCTTCTCTATATTAAATATATGAATTATATTGTCACTGGAGTCGAGCAATACCCATCCAGCATCTGGGGTGCCTTCAATATGT
>JBBIOC010000003.1:0-11704 GCA_037443585.1 Candidatus Omnitrophota bacterium | reverse complement strand
CCTTCGCATATGCCGTCTACAATCGCCTTTATATGCCTAGCAGAATCTGCGCTGGTTATAATAAAATAATCTGTAATATCGGTAAACTTTCTTAAATCCAATATCACAGAGGATTTGCCCTTCTTAGACTTGATAAGCTCTAAGATTATTCTTGCTTTCTTTCTTGAATCCACTCGTTCTGAAACTATGCCTTTGTCAATATCCTATACATCCCTGTGCCGCAATCAGGACATTTGCCCTTCATTGCCTCGCGGCCATTCTTCATCTTGACCTTCACTGCATCCTTTATTTCTTTCTTTGCCTTGCACTTCACGCAGTATCCGTCCATCTGCTACCTCCTTGGTTTAAACAGAAAAAATTTATCATATAAAAACAAAATTGTCAAATGAAATACGCAACCAATTCAACCTACGCCGCAACCAATTCAACCTACGCAGTTGAACAATTGTTCAACTGCGTAGGTTGAATATAGGTTTAAAGTGTCAAATCGTCTCACCTGCCAGCTCATCCAGAAGGTCCTTTATAGTGACAAGCCCCACAGGCTTCTTATTTGAATCTAATACAACTGCCATATTCTGCTTTTCTGTCTGTAGTTTAAGTAAAACCTCATCTATTAAATCTTCATCTTTAAAAAATAAAATAGGTCTTAAAAATTCCCTCAAGTTTATCGCCTTTTCCTCTTCGTATAAGATATCTAATATATTTACCAGCCCAATAAAATTGTCCTTTTTGTTCTCATATACTGGGAAGCGTGAAAGCAAAGTTGAAGCCGCAAGCTCTTTAAACTCTGAGAGTCTCATATCAATATCCACTAATTTAATATCTTCAAACTTCACCATCACATCCCTAAGCCGCTTTGCGCCAAAATCAAATATATGGGAGATTATTGTTCGCTCATGTGGTTCTATCACGCCTTCCCTTTCGCTCTCTCTGATTAAATACCTGAGTTCATCCCTTGTAACGAATAGACTGAACTTTTTTCTATCTTCCCTTTTTCTGCTAAATTTTAAAATCAGTTTAGAAAATGCAGTAACAATATACACTATTGGATAAAGCAAGACTGAAAAGAACCTTAGTATATAGGCTAAATTTAGGGCTAAAATATCTGCCTTCTGTCTGAAAACTGCCTTGGGTATCATCTCGCCAAAGATTAAAACCAAAGGCGCCAGGATTAGAGTCACAATGGACTCATTCTTTAAAGAAAAGTTTGTAATCAAAAATGAAGTCAAAATTATAGTAGCAAGAATAACTGATATATTTGTCCCTACGAGTGTGGTCCCAAGCAACCTATCAGGCTCTTCTAACATCTTTGATATTATCAAACTGCGAGGGTCTTTTTTCTGTATTAATGACCTGAGTCTCAGTCTGTTCAGAGAGATGAGTGCAGTCTCGCTTCCTGAAAAAAAACCTTCGAGCATTATGAAAAATGCAATTAGTAAAATGGGTGTCATCTAAGCTTAATCACTACCTTCTTTATCCTATTCCGTTTCATCTCCTCGATAACAAATACAAAATTCTTATATTCTACTGTTTCGCCTTGAAGCGGAAGCCTGCCCAAGAGTTCAAGTATAAAACCGCCAACGGTCTCTTGCGATAAAGATTCCAGTTCTATCCCTGACTGACTCCTCAATTCTCGCAATGAGAGCCTCCCTGAAACAATGAGCGTGTCTTTATCTATCCATTTTGCCTTTGGCTCCTCCATATCATGTTCGTCCTGAATCTCGCCTACCAGCTCTTCAAGTATATCTTCTATTGTCACAAGCCCTGATGTGCCGCCATATTCATCTATAACTACTGCCATTGGAAGCTTTCGGGATTGAAGCTCAACGAGCAAATCCCCTAATTTCATCGTCTCTGGAACGTATAAGACCTGCCTGATAAATCTGCTCCAATCCTGCTTTTGATTGAGCAATAATTCCTTTGAATAGACAAAACCTCTTATATGGTCTTTAGAGCCTTCATAGATTGGAATCTTTGTGCGTCTGGATTCTTTTATTATTCTAATCAGTTCTGTAAACGGGGCTTTAAAGTCACAGGCAACTATATCTATCCTCGGAATCATAATCTCGCTTACAGACCTGGTGCCAAAATCAAATACAGTATGAATCATCTCTCGCTCAGAGGCTTCAATAAACCCTTCCTTCTCGCTTATGGAAATAATCGTTCTGAGTTCTTCCTGTGTTATAAAAGGTTCGCGCGGAGCCTTTTTGCCTAAAAATAGTAAAAGGATTGAATCTGTAATTATCTTTAAAGACCTTCTAATTGGCAAGATAAGCCTTGCAAAGATATCCAACGGCCTTACCACTATTCCAGCAACAGCCTCAGAATTCCTTATTGCAAATGTCTTTGGCGTTATCTCGCCAAAGACTAATATCAAAAGACTCATCAAGATTGTTGCTATGGCCGGGCCTCTTTGACCAAAGGTTGCTATTGCAATGCCCGCTGCTAAACTTGTAGCGCTAATATTTACAATCTCATTTCCTATCAAAATTGTCATAAGTGTGCGACGTGGCGTTTCAAGGAGTTTTGAGATAAGTTTTGCCTTTGAAAAACGTTCGCTTTCAAGTCGCTTTAGCTGCAAACGTGAAAGTGAAAAGAGTGCGGTCTCAGAGGCAGAAAAGAAGCTGGAGAGGATTAAAAGTATAACTATGGGGAAAATATGATAGATATAGGCCAATTTCTAATTTCTAACCTGGTTAGATTTGTCAGATTGCGCCTTATAAAGTTTATGTTTATAGATATATTCTCTAACACCCTCAGGTACAAGATATCTGATAGATTTGCCATCTTTGACCCTTCTTCTAATCTCTGTTGAAGAGATATCAATCCCTGTAATTTTTATTTTGCTTGCCTGCTTCGGAACTCTAAGGATTTTAAAATTTGGCCTTTCAGCAATGACGAATCTTGAGAGTTTAAAGATTCTATCTAAGTCCTTCCAGGTCTTTAACTCATTTAATGAATCTGAGCCAACTATAAAGAAGAGTTTGTCATTTTTATAGCGCTTTCTAAAAAATTTTAAGGTCTCAACAGAATAAGACCTTCCTTTTCTTTTTATCTCTATATCAGAGGCCTCAAAATGGGGATTGTTTTTTATTGCAAGCTTCACCATTTTAATGCGGTGATTTGCAGGTATAACTTTAAAGTCTAATTTATGTGGAGGCTTGAAGGCTGGTACGAAGATTAATCTATCCAATTTCAAAAACCTGTAGGAATCTTCAGCCAGAATCAAATGTCCAATATGAATCGGGTCGAATGTCCCACCTAATATACCGATGCGCATAGATTGTATCGTAAAATTAATGGAGGTTACGGAAAGTTACATAAGGTTTCGGAAAGTTACGGAAGGTTACTTTGTATATGTAACCTTCCGTAACATTAAGTAACATTCCGTAACCTTAAGTAACCTCCGCTACATCCTTATCTGTCCTTTTCCGAATATTATATATTTATACGTCGTCAACTCTTCAAGCGCCATTGGGCCGCGCGCATGGATTTTATCTGTGCTGATGCCAATCTCAGCGCCCATTCCGAATTCAGAGCCATCTGTAAAACGTGTAGAGGCATTCAGATATACACAAGCAGAGTCAATCTTTTTTAAAAATTCCATCCCTGCCTTTTTGTCTTCAGTAATAATAGAATCTGAATGCTGCGACCCATATTTTGTAATATGTTCTATAGCCTCTTTAAGATTGGAGACAACCTTTACTGAGAGTATTAAGTCTAAATATTCTGTGTACCAGTCATCTTCTTCTGCAGCTTTAATACCTTTTAAAATCCCCCTGGTCTTCGGGCAACCGCGAAGCTCTACCCCTGCTTTCCCAAACTCTTCAGCCATCTCAGGTAAAAATCTTTTAGCAATATCTTTGTGGACAAGGAGAGTCTCCATTGCATTGCACACACCTGGACGCTGAACCTTTGCATTGTAGCAGATTCTTTTAGCCATCTCTAAGTCAGCTCGTCTGTCAACGAATATGTGACAAACGCCTTTATAATGTTTTATTACAGGTATTCGGGATTTTCTTGAAACCTCTCTTATCAAACCCTCGCCGCCTCTGGGTATTATTAAATCAATCAATCCCTCAAGCTCTAAGATATATCCAACTGCCCTTCTATCAGTGGAATCTATCAGGTTGAAGCTATTCTCAGGTATCCCATATCTTTTAGCTGAACTTTTCAAAATCTCAAATATAGCAAGGTTTGAGTTAATAGCTTCGCTGCCACCGCGAAGGATGACACTATTCCCTGATTTTAAACATAGGCCAATACAGTCGCTTGTTACATTCGGCCTTGACTCATAGATTATACCGATTACACCGATAGGGACTCGAATCTTTTTTATTATAAGTCCATTCGGCCTCTTCCGTAATGAAATAACCTCACCCAATGGGTCTTTGAGTTTTGCAACCTCTGCCAGGGAATCGCTCATACCTCTAATCCGTTTCTCTGAAAGCGTAAGCCTGTCTATAATTGCAGATGAAAGTCGCCTTGACTCTGCTAATCTTAGGTCTTTCTGGTTGGCTTCTAATAAAAATCTTTTATTTCGAATAAGGGCGTCTGCCATATCAAGCAAGGCATTATTCTTCTTCTCTGCAGACAAGTTTGCTAACTCCCGAGAGGCTTCCTTTGCTTTCTTTGCAAGTCGTACAATTTTTTCTTTTAACATTTTTTATAGTATTGCCTTAACCCTTTCAACCTACGCAGTTGAACAAGGGTTCAACTGAGGGTTCAACTGCGTAGGTTGAAAGAAGGTTGATATTATAAAATCACTAAGTTATCCCTATGCACTGCCTCCTCATAGTGGCTCTTGCCTTTTATTTTCTGGAGCTCTTCTGAACTATAATTTGAAAGTCCACGTGCAAATTCCTTTCTGCTATTATCTAAAATACTGACGAGCTCGTAATGCAAAAACTCACCCTCAACATCCTTTATGCCGCATGCTAAAAGGCTCCTTCCCCCTTTTATCAGAGCCTGCTTTGCACCATCGTCAACAACTAAAAAACCCTTCACTTTCATCGAATAGGCTAACCAGCGCTTCTTTGCCTTCATCTTACTTCCCCGAGATAAAAACAGGGTGCCAATAGCCTTGCCTTCTATAGCCCTATTCAAGACCCTTTCTTCTCTTCCATTTACAATTACGCAATTAATGCCCGAATTAATTGCAATCCTTGCTGCCTCGAGTTTTGTATTCATTCCACCGAGAGAACCCTCGCTTTTTGTCCCTTCTGCAAAACGTTCTATCTCTGGGGTTATCTCCTTTACAACAGAAATCTTATCTCCGCCTGAGTCATAAAGTCCATCTACATCAGTCAAAATAACCAAGATGTCCGCATCTATAAGGTTTGCCACAAGACTTGAAAGCCTGTCGTTGTCTCCAAATCTAATCTCATCCACTGCCACAGTATCATTCTCATTTATTATAGGCACAGCCTTCTTTTCTAAAATCGTCTCTATTGTCCTCTTTGCATTCAGATACCTGTGTCTGTCAAACATATCCTCGCCTGTCAGTAGTATCTGAGCCACGTGATAATTTTTCTGACCAAAAGTCTCTTCATAGATATTCATCAGCCTCGACTGACCTATAGCAGCGCAGGCCTGGAGTTCAGATAAAACCTTAGGCCTCTTATTGAGCCCTAATATGCCCATTCCACAAGCTATTGCACCTGATGAAACGATGACAATGGACTTGCCTCTTTCGATAAGCTCCACGACCTCATTTACAAAATCTCTAATCCAGTCCTTATCAAGCCTGTAGTTCTTAGAGGTCAAGACACTTGTGCCAACCTTTACAACTATTCTCTCAGTCTTATTTAATTTAGTCATCGCTCATCAACCTTTGGACACCCGTCGGGTGTCCAAAATGGTTTTCCAGATTACCTCTTTTAGCTCCTCAAGGCCCTCTCCAGTTATGCAAGAAATAGGATAAATCTTTTTTCTAATCTTCTTTCTAAAGGCCTTTAAGTTTGCCTTGACAGGCTCCAGATCCATCTTATTTGCAGCTAAAACTTGTGGTTTTTTTAGGAGATTTGCGCCATAAGACTCTAATTCCTTTAAAATTGTCCTATAACAATACACAGGGTCTTTTCCATCTACCGCAGCCATATCAATAAGATGGACCAAAACAATAGTCCTTTCTATGTGCCTCAAAAACTTATCGCCAAGTCCTTTGCCCTTATGAGCACCTTCAATGAGGCCAGGGATGTCACATATAACAAAATCCCTATCACCTTCCATACGAACAACGCCCAATGTTGGGGTCTTTGTTGTAAAAGGATAATCTGCTATCTTTGGCCTTGCATTTGAAACTTTCCAGACCAGGCTCGATTTGCCTGCATTTGGAAAACCTATAACCCCTACATCAGCAATAAGCTTTAATTCAAGGACTATTTCTTGCCCCTCACTTCTTTTTCCTTTTTCAGCCGGCCTCAACCTCGAATTTCCGCGGCCCCCTTCTGCACCTTTCAATAGAAGAATCTCTTGAAAGCTCTCTTTCAAATCACAATATCTAAAGCCTTCTTCCTTGTCAAAGACCAAGGTTCCTATCGGAACACGTATTAAACAATCCTCTCCCTTCTTGCCTTTTTTATGATTAGAGCTTCCGTTCTCTCCATCCCCTGCATTGAAATGTCTCTTATAATAAAAGTCTAAAAGGGTATGTATGTTAGGGTCTGCCCTTAATATTATATCGCCGCCTCTGCCGCCTGGGCCGCCATCAGGCTTCTTGTAGCGCATATATCTATCTCTATAAAAACTATTGCAGCCATCCCCGCCATCCCCTGCCTTGACAAAAATCTCAACACGGTCAATAAACATTATCCGTTCAGCTCGTTATGTTCGTTTAGCTCGTTTTGCTCGTTTAACGAGCCTAACGAGACTAACGAGCCTAACGAACAAAACGAAGAATCATAAGACATTAATTTTATGTGAATTAATAAACTGCACAACCCCGTCTTTTAAAGCAAATAAGGTATCATCCTTTCCTCTGCCAACATTTAACCCTGGAAAGAATCTGGTTCCTCTCTGCCTTACTATAATAGTGCCTGCGCTGACAAATTCCCCTGCGTATCTCTTGACCCCTAACCTCTGGCTATTCGAGTCTCTACCATTTCTGCCACTGCCTGCTTTTGAAGCCATCTCTATCCTCCTTCACCAACTTTTATCTCTTTCACCTTCAACACAGTATAAATCTGTCTATGCCCAATCTTCTTCTTAGAACTCTTGCGCCTGCGATATTTGAAAGAAATTGTCTTGGGCCCCTTTCTCTCTCCTTGCTTTTCGCAAATAACAGAAACCTCATCCAGATAAGGCCTGCCTATCTTAAACTCTTTATCTGTGGATAAAAAAAGCACGTGGTCTAATATTACCTCTTTTTTTTCATCCCCCGGCAACCTCTCTACTTCAATAAGGTCTCCATTTGAAACCTTATATTGCTTGCTTCCTGTCTCAATGATGGCGTACATCTTTAACCTCCATTCTCCTATCCTCTTTCAACCCTGAACTCTTCAATATGCATATTGGACTCTGAAACAATCTCTATCTTTGTCCTGAAGCAGTTCTCTATAGAAGATATGGTAGTCCTATTTTCATTTAAAAGATAATGGGCTACCCCTATATGGGCAAAAATTCTCAGAACCTTTGAATGCCTGGCCTCTAATTGACTTCTTATTGAGCGCAGCACCAAAATCCCCATTGTCATAGGAGACTTCACAAAGCCCTTCCCTGAGCAATATGGGCAGTTCTGGTGCGTAATACCTATAACATCCTGCCTTGTTCTCTGCCGTGTCATCTCAACTATTCCAAATTCTGAGAGCCTTGATATATTCAATTTGGCTTTGTCTCGCTTAAACATATCCACAAGTTTGTTATAGACCATTTTGTTGTGCTCTTCTTTCTCCATATCAATAAAGTCTATTACAATTATTCCACCCAGATTCCTCAACATTATCTGTCTTGCAAGCTCCTCTGCTGCTTCCAGGTTTACTTTAAGAGCAGTCTCTTCGGGTTGTTGTCTTCTAAAATGTCCACTGTTGACATCAATCGCCACCATCCCCTCTGTCTGTTCAATCACTATATATCCGCCACATTTTAAAAAAATCTTCCTTTCAAAAAGTCTCTCTATATCCTTCTCAACCCCTTTGCTCTCAAAGAGCGGAAGCCTGCCTCTGTAGAAAAAGATTCTGTTTTTCAGATTAGAAAGAAAGGTCCTTGCAAAGCCTATTATTCTTCTAAATTCATCCTTATCATCAACAAATACCTTCTCCACATCTTCTGTAAAGATATCTCTTAAGATGCGCTGAATTAACGTATATTCTTGATGAATCAGGCTTGGCGCAATCTTCCTTTTTGATTCTGAATTTATCCTCCTCCACAAATCCAAAAGGAATCTCAGCTCCCTTCTGAAATCGCGCTCCTGTTTTCCAATAGCAGCAGTTCGGGCAATTACACCAAAGTTTGCTCCAGATGTAAAAGTTTTTAATACCCTCTTTAGCCGACTGCGCTCGGCAGGGTCTTCAATTCTTTTAGAAATGCCAATGTGCCTATCAACAGGCATCAACACAAGGTATCTGCCAGGGAAGCTTATATGTGTTGTAAGGCGCGGGCCTTTTGTGCCAAGAGCCTCCTTTACTACCTGCACAAGAACCTGCTCTCCCTTTTTTAAAAGCCTCTCAATGCTCTGGGGTCCTTTCTCTTTAAAGGAATCTTCAAAAGCAACCTCTGTATCTTCAAATTCCTTTGGTGGCTCTATTACATCTGAAAGATACAAAAAGCCATTTCTTGAAAGCCCAATATTTATAAAGGCGGCATTTATGCCCGGGACTACTGAATGAACAATCCCTTTATAGATATTTCCTACAATAGGATTCTTAGAATTTTGCTCAATATAAAATTCTACCAAGCGCCCATTTTCAACTACAGCAACGCGCTTCTCCTCTGGTTCAACATTAATCAGTATCTCTTTGTGCATACACCAATGTAGTGAAACCTGTTCAACTGCGTAGGTTGAAAGGGTCTCTAAACAACTTTAATTTCTCTTATTCTAATCCCCTCTGGCAGCTGGGATTGCAGTCTCTCTCTAAACTCATTCACGCTAATCCAGCCATCTATATAAAATATTGCCGATTCATTCTCACTTTCAAGGCCTAACTTCAATGCCTTTCCAAAACTTATTCTGTAATGTGGGGTGTATCCTTGCGTCAACACTACAGGGAGGTCTGCACGCCTAACAGCGCGTTGAAAGAGCCGAATCAGGTCAAGGTGGGAGATAAACCTTAAAACCCCTTTCTTTGTATAAGTAATCTCTATCCTCTGTCTGACCAATCTTCTTATTTCCCTGCTGCAGCTTCCTGCTTCTCGATATCCACCAGATTCACAGTAATAAAGAACAAAAGGTCTGTCTTATCAATTGCCTTCTCTGTCTTTCTAAACAAAAGCCATCCAACTATTGGTACATCCCCCAAAATAGGAACCTTGTAAACTGTATTTGATACAGTCTCTTTAATGAGCCCGCCAATAACAATAGTCTGGCCATCCTTTACCATAACCTGTGTAGTTGCTTCGCGGTTTGAAAAACGCGGCACTGTGAGGGTGCCTATTGTATCCCATGACAAAAAGGCTGTAACCTCGGGGTGAAGGTCTACAACAATATAGCCATCTGGATTGACATGAGGGGTTACAGTTAAAATCACGCCTACGTCCTTCTCTTCATAGCCGGTAACTTCGTAAGTGCCTCTGCTCTCATTTAATGTATAAGTAGGGATATTAAAGGTGCTTGCAACCACAATCTTTGCCTCCTGATTATTGAGGGTGGTTATTCTTGGATTAGAAATCAATTTTGTATCTGTCTTGCTCGCTAAGACCTGCAGAACTGCCTGAAATGAAGTAAAATCCAGAGTCCCAAAAGTAAAGTTTGTGGGAATGGCCATTGGAAAGCCTCTGCCAATACCTGGAGCAAATTTTCCTGGTTGGCTGCCTGTACCAGCACTTGCGCTTTCATCTCCCCGCGGAAAAACTTCACTACCTGAGGGCATAGCATCAAATGGAAGTGTGGTAGGCCGGTTCGCACCTGTTGCAGTCACCTGCATTGTCCATCTTATCCCTAAATTGTCATCCTTATCAAGCGTAGTCTCAATTATCTTTGCCTCAATGTTTACTTGCGGAGTCCGCCTATCCAGTGTCTCTATAACCTGTTTTATCTTATACAGATTAGTCGGGATATCTGTAATAACCAGCGAATTTGTCCTTTCATCATATTTTATCTTGCCGCGGTCGCTTATCATCTCCTTTAATGCCTCAGGCATATCCTTTGCCTTTGCATACCTCAAAAGAAATGTCTCAGCTATAAGCTCCTCCTTTTGAACACTCTCTGCGGTTATTACCCTTATTATATTCCCATCCCGTTCATAGGTATAGCCATATGTTCTCAAAATTACCTCCAGCGCCTTCTCCCAGGGCACATCTGTCAGCCTTATTGTTACAAGGCCTGTGACATCCTTTCCAGCTACAATATTTAGCCCGCTCTTATAAGAGAGAATCCTGAGCACATTATTTATATCCGCATCCTTAAAATCCATTGTCACGTTGCCTGGCCTTGTCTCAACAATCTTTGCTTCACTTGCACTGCCTTCGGGAGGGGAGCCTTTGTTCTCTTCAGCAGCCTCTTGGGCAAAGAGATTGATTGCAAAAAAGGCAGTTGCAACGAAGATTATCAGTATCTTAAAATATCTATTCATTTCATCCTCCCGGTTATTTTAGCTTATTCGTTTAAAAGTCTGATTACGACCTCCTCCTGACCTATATTGAGTTTGACGCTATCCTTCTCTGTCTTCAAAACCTTCATATCGCCTAACATATCCCCTTCTTTAACCATCTCGCCATTTATCAAGGCCATTGAATTACCAGAAGCATCCCAGATAATCCCTTCAAGCCTCACCTCGCCAAATGAAGCGATATTATAGGCATCTGAAGCAACCCCTCCCTCTTCTGAAATAAGAGGAACAAACGGGTCGCGAGCTGACTTTGAGTCATATCTGAACTGCTCGTCTGCGAAACAATTAAAGGAAAGCATAAAAATTATAATAAAGACTTTAACGCAGTACATATGTGCTCATCTCTAACTTTATATTGTGATGCCGAACATCCTGCCTGTCGCCCACTATATTAAGCTGCCTTATCTTCACAAACCTATTTAGATTCTCTAAATTTTCTAAGAACCTCCCCAATTCATGAAATCCTGACTTTGCCTCTATTGAAATCGGCTGCTCGATGTATGGCAGATTTGAAGAAACCTGTGGGGTGACCCCTGCTATTTCCTGCGGCTTTATCTTCAATATCTTTACATTTGACTCCTCAGCAATCCGCGAAAGTTCTTCCAAAAGTCCGGGGATCTCCTTTTCATTAGGCAGGCTCTTTTCAACAAAATCTGCCTTCTCTTTAAGAACAGAGAATTCCTTTGAAATGTTTGGTAGATTATTAATCAATGCCTTCTTAGCAGAAATTTCTCTTTTGAGGCTTATAACTTCTCTATGGCTGGCTGACAATCTTGCAAATGCAGGCCGCAAAAGCAAATTATAACAAAATATAAAAAGAACAAACCCAATTATCCCTACTAATATAATCTTTTGTCTCTGAGTCTTATTCATAACTGTTAGTAACTATTTTATTACAAGCGTGAAGTCCACAACCTCTACGCCCTGCACTGACCTCCTCT
>JBBIOC010000002.1:9712-30977 GCA_037443585.1 Candidatus Omnitrophota bacterium | reverse complement strand
AAGAAAGAAGGGGTCGAGGTAATTTTTGGCTACCCAGGCGGTGCAGTCCTGCCTTTGTTTGATGTTTTATACGATACTGACATAAGGTTTATACTGACCCGCCATGAACAGGGCGCTGCGCATGCAGCAGATGGATACGCACGTGCAACAGGAAAGGTGGGTGTGTGCGTTGCCACCTCAGGCCCTGGCGCAACTAATCTGACTACAGGTATTGCAACTGCATATATGGATTCAATCCCGATTGTAGCAATCACTGGCCAAGTGAAAACTTTCTTGATTGGAAATGACGCGTTTCAAGAGGCAGATGTTACAGGGGTTACGCGGCCCATAACCAAGCACAATTATCTGATTAAAGATATAAAGGATTTGGCATTGACTGTAAAGGAGGCATTTCATATCGCTTCTACTGGAAGACCTGGGCCTGTCTTGATAGACCTCCCTGTTGATATTCAATTACAGGAGACAGAATTTATCTGGCCCGAAGAGGTAAATATTAGAGGTTACAAACCAACTTACTTTGGCCACCCAGGACAGATTAAAAAAGCAGCTAAGTTTATATTGCAGAGTAAGCGGCCTGTAATATTTGCAGGCGGCGGGGTTATCAGCTCTGGGGCGCATCACGAATTAAAACTCTTAAGCGAGAAGGTCCAAGCCCCTGTTACAATGACACTTCTGGGCTTGGGCGGTTTTCAAGGGACACATGAGCTTTCTTTGGGAATGTTAGGTATGCACGGGACAATATATGCAAATTTAGCTATTCAAAATGCAGACCTGATTATAGCAGTGGGTGCGCGTTTTGATGATAGGGTCACTGGCAGGTTGGATGCATTTGCCCCAAATGCAAAGATTATCCATATAGATATAGACCCCACCTCAATTAGCAAGAATGTAAACGTGGATATACCTATTGTGGGGGATGCAAAGAATGTCCTGGGGCAGTTGTTAGAAGAGATAAATAAGGCCCCAGATACTAAACCCTGGCTAGAACAGATTAGCGAGTGGAAGAAGAAGAATCCGCTGAAGTACAAGGATGATGGAAAGCTCAAACCACAATATGTAATTGAACAGATTTATGAGCTTACAAAAGGTGAGGCAATAATTACAACTGAGGTTGGTCAGAATCAGATGTGGTCAGCCCAGTATTATAAATATGCAAAACCCAGGACATTTATTTCCTCGGGTGGTTTGGGGACAATGGGATATGGATTCCCTGCAGCGATTGGCGCAAAGACAGGCTGTCCTGACAGAATAGTCTTTGACATTGCAGGCGACGGCTCTATCCAGATGAATATTCAAGAGTTAGCAACTGCTGTAAATAATAAGATCCATGTCAAGGTTGCAATATTGAACAACTGTTATTTAGGTATGGTTAGGCAGTGGCAGGAACTATTTTATAAAAAGAGATATTCATATACACATCTCTGCAACCCTGATTTTGTAAGATTGGCAGAGAGCTATGGGGCATTGGGGATTAGGATAGACAAGAAAGAGGAGGTTCGGCCAGCTATTGAGAGGGCATTAAAGACAGAGAATGTTGTATTCTTGGATTTTCACATTGAAGAGGAGGAGAATGTTTATCCTATGGTGCCTGCGGGTGAGGCGATTGACAGGATGATAGGGGGGATGGCATAAAGTTCCAAATCTGAGATTGATCCCGATGTTGAAAAAAAGCGATTGAGGCTGCCGACATTGCAAAGGGGGTTGTTTACGACGACAAGCCCGGCCTTATGGCAGGAAAGGGATTAAAGAATGTTAAAAAGTAAGGAAAATTTCGGCATTGGAATATTTTCAACATCAGTATCAATGTCGGCATTGCGACGATGAAGCATACACTTTCAGTTTTAGTCGAGAATAAACCAGGCGTCTTAGCAAGAATCTCAGGTTTATTCAGCGCAAGGGGGTTTAATATAGATTCCTTAGCTGTGGGCGAGACAGAAGACGCATCAGTTTCTCGTATGACTATTGTTGTAGATGCAAAAGATGAGAGGATCTTAGAGCAGATTATAAAACAATTGCGCAGACTCATAGATACTATCTCTGTCACTGACCTTACCAAAAAGGATTTTATCCATAGAGAATTGGCACTGGTGAAGATTGTCCTTACAAAAGAAAATAGACAGAAGATAAATACCCTGGTCAATAGATATAAGGCACAGATTATGGAGACAGAGAAGGATTTAGCAATAATAGAAATCTGTTCTGAGTCTGAGGCAATAAAGGAATTCTTAGCCGCCCTAAAGAGTTTTGGCATAAAGGAACTGATGCGGACAGGCAGGGTGGCTATGGCGAAATAGTGAACCGTATCCAACCTACGCGGTTGGACAAACGATTGGACTCTTGCCCAACGACTCTTGTCCAACTGCGTAGGTTGAACAGGTTGGGAGGTTTGGGATGGCAAAGATCTATTATGACAAAGATGCGGATATAGATGTCTTGAAAGATAAAAAGATTGCAATTATAGGGTATGGGATACAGGGCCGTGGCCAGGCATTAAATTTACGCGATAGTGGCATAGCTGTGGTTGTAAGTGAATTAGAAGGCACAGAGAATTATAAGACCGCTCTAAAAGATGGCTTTAACCCTGTTTTGGCTAATGAGGCAGCTAAGGTAGGCGATATAATACAAATTTTAACCCAGGACCACGTGCAGGCAAAGGTTTATCAAGAATCTATAAAGCCAAATCTAAAAAAAGGCAAAGCCCTTTGTTTTTCCCATGGCTTTAATATCCATTTTAAGCAGATAAAACCACCTAAGACTATAGATGTATTTATGGTTGCCCCTAAAGGCCCAGGCGCTTTAGTTAGAAAGATGTACGAGGAAGGTAAAGGTATTCCATCATTGGTTGCAGTATTTCAGGACGCGACTGGGAATGCTTTAAGATTAGCTCTGGCCTATGCTAAGGCTTTGGGCGCAACAAGGGCAGGGGTAATTGAGACAACATTTAAAGAGGAGACAGAGACTGACCTTTTTGGTGAACAGACCGTCCTTTGTGGTGGTGTAACTGAATTAATAAGAGCAGGATTTGATACTTTGGTAGAAGCAGGTTATCAACCTGAGATTGCATATTTTGAGGTATTGCACGAATTAAAACTCATTACCGATTTAATTCAAGAGACTGGGATATCTGGGATGCGGCGCCGCATTTCAAATACAGCCTGCTATGGGGACCTGACTCGAGGTAAGAGAATAATTACTGAGAAGACAAGAAATCAAATGGAGAAAATCTTAAAAGAGATACAAAGAGGTAAATTTGCCAAAGAATGGATTAAAGAAAATCAGATAGGCAGACCTTTATTTAATAAGCTCTTAGAAGAGGCAGATAGGCATCCGATTGAGGAAGTAGGTAGAACCCTAAGAGAGATGATGCCTTGGATGAAAAAGTAAATATATGGAAAAAATAATTATTTTTGACACAACACTGCGGGATGGAGAACAATCTCCAGGCGCAAGCTTAGGGATTAAAGAAAAATTGGAAATAGCCAAGCAATTAGAGCGGCTTGGTGTGGATGTTATAGAGTCAGGATTTCCTATAACATCAAAAGGCGACTTTGAAGCAGTCTGCCTAATTGCAGGGGAGATTAAAAACGCTGTGGTCTGCGGTCTGGCCCGCGCAAGGAAAGATGATATCGAGGTCTGCGCAAAAGCGATAAAGTCTGCTAAGGCCCCTCGGCTCCATGTATTCTTAGCAACCTCAAAGATTCATATGAAGTATAAATTGAAGAAGGCAGAGGATGAGATTTTAAGGCAGGCAGTCTGGTCAGTGAGACTCGCAAAGCGTTTTGTAGATGATGTGGAGTTTTCCCCTGAAGATGCTTCCAGGTCTGAAAAAACATTTTTGTTCAAGGTGATAGAAGCGGTTATTGATGCAGGTGCTACAACAGTGAATATCCCTGATACAGTTGGCTATGCAATACCTGAGGAATTTGGGAATTTGATTAGAGGGATAAAAGAGAATGTCCCGAATATATCAAAGACAGTCTTGAGTGTCCACTGCCACAATGATTTAGGCCTTGCAGTAGCAAATTCACTGGCCGCAGTCAAAAATGGCTGCAAGCAGGTGGAGTGCACTATAAATGGGATTGGTGAGCGCGCTGGAAATGCTGCGCTTGAAGAGATAGTGATGGCAATATCAACGAGAAGGGATTTATTTGGCAAGGCCACATCCATTGATAAGAGGCAACTCTATAAGACGAGCAGGCTTGTAAGCAAACTCACAGGCATAATTGTCCAGCCAAATAAGGCAATAGTGGGTCAGAATGCCTTCAGCCACGAAGCAGGCATTCATCAGGATGGAATTCTTAAGAAGTCCACTACCTATGAGATTATGAGGCCAGAGGACGTAGGTTTTGGCGAGACAAGGCTTGTGTTAGGCAAGCACTCTGGGAGGCATGCCTTAAATGAACGATTAAAAAAATTGGGTTTCCATTTAAGCGAGGGGGAATTGGACAAGGCCTTCCAGAGGTTTAAGGTATTGGCAGATAGAAAGAAAGAAATCTTTGATGAGGATTTACAGGCAATAGTTGAGGATGAAATTATCGGAATTCCAGAGACATTCCATTTAGAATATCTCCACACAACGAGCGGAAGCCACACCATCCCCACTGCTACAATAAGACTTAAGAAAGGTAGAAAGATACTGGGGGACGCGGCTTCAGGCGACGGGCCTGTTGATGCCTGTTATAAGACAATAAATAGGATTGTCAATATAAAGGCTGAGCTTTTAGACTATAGCCTGCGGGCAATAACAGGTGGCCAGGATGCAGTCGGAGAGGTGATGGTCAGGGTTCGTTCTGGCAGTAGAGAGGTTACTGGCAGGGGTGCAAGCACAGATATAATTGAAGCCAGTGCCAAGGCATATCTGAATGCGGTAAATAAACTTTTGTTTATTCGCCGGCCTACCAGATGAAATCTTCAAAAATCCCAAGACTCTTTGGTGTAATAGGCTATCCTATTAAACATACATTATCACCTTATATGCATAATGTTGCATTCTCAAAAGTCGGCCTCAATGCAATATATCTCCCTTTTGAGGTAAGGCCAGAAGACCTGAAAGACTTTTTAAAGAATATTCGTACTTGTAAAATTATGGGTTTAAATGTTACCATACCTCACAAGGAATCAGTGCTCAAATTTTTAGATTATTTAAGCAAAGAGGCTAAACTTATTGGGGCAGTAAATACAATTGTTGTGGATGGCAGGTTCTTAAGAGGATATAATACAGATGGATGGGGTTTTTTGCAGGCGATGAGAAGAGATTTGAGATTTCGACCTGAAGGGAAATGTGCTTGTGTTATAGGAGCAGGCGGGGCTGCCAGGGCAGTTTGCTTTGCGCTCGCAAATGCTAAAATCAAAGAACTCCGAATTACAGATATAATATTTAGACGCGCAAAGGCGGTGTCAGAGGCAGTAGAAAAAAATTTCCCTAAATGTTATATAAAGCCATTTAGACTAAATAGGATAAAAAAATTTATGGAGGGGATTGACCTATTGGTCAATGCCACACCTGTGGGGATGAAGAAAAACGACCCTCCTATAATCGGACCTGAATTTTTAAATAAGGGGACTTCAGTATACGACCTTGTGTATAATACTGAAACAAGGCTTGTAAGAATAGCAAAGGCAAGAGGTCTTAAGGCAGAAAATGGTTTGGGCATGCTTTTGTATCAAGGGGCAATGAGTTTTGAAATGTGGACAGGGAGAAAGGCACCGATAGAGGTGATGAGGAAGGCATTATTAGAAAAGCTTCAATTAACAAAATAACTTATGAATTATATTTTAGTTTTTATTCTCGGTTCTATCATCGGTAGTTTTTTAAATGTATGTATCTACAGGCTTCCCCGAGGGGAATCTATAATATCTCCCTGGTCTCACTGTCCAGAATGCAAAACCCCTTTAGCCTGGTATGATAATATTCCCTTTTTTAGCTATATTGCTTTGAAAGGAAGGTGTAGAGAATGTGGGACACCTATTTCCTTGAGATATATTTTGGTCGAGGCCTTGACCGCCTCGGTATTTCTAATCCTCTATAGAGAGTTTGGATTGGGCATTAGATTTTTGACTTATATTGCCCTTATGTCTTCGCTGATAGTCATCAGTTTTATTGATGCGAAGTATCAGATAATCCCGGATGAGATTACAATAGCAGGAATTATACTTGGTATATTTTTTAGTTTCATTTTTCCTACGCTTCAAAATGTCTCAACTCATCTGGCTGGTTTTTTAAATTCTATAGTTGGCGCATTTGTTGGCGGCGGCAGCATATATCTTACTGGCCTGATTGGAAATATTGTATTTAAGAAGGAGAGCATGGGCGGGGGGGATGTAAAACTATTGACAATGGTGGGCGCATTTCTTGGTTGGAAGCTCGCATTGCTTACATTTTTTATTGCGCCTGTATTCGGTTCTATCATTGGGATTATTCTTAAGGTTAAGAGGAAGGCAGAGATAATCCCATACGGCCCGCACCTTTCGCTTGCGACTTTTGTAGCTCTTTTGTGGGGGCAGAGAATATTAGACTGGGTATTCTTTATAAGGTGAAGAGCAGAGTCTTGCCCTGGGTGAGCATTTGCTATTGTGCTCACTGCTCACCCAGGGCAAGACTGCTCTTGGTTCATAATAAAGACTGGAGGAGGTAGCGATGTTAAGATTTCTCACGGGTGGTGAATCGCATGGCGAGGCGCTTTCAGCTATCTTAGATGGCATGCCTGCAGGGTTGAAGATAGATACAAAAGCAATCGATGAGGAACTTGCAAGGCGCAAAAAGGGCTATGGAAGGGGCGAACGGATGAAGATAGAAGCAGACCGCGTAAAGCTCATCTCTGGTTTAAAAAAGGGGATAACCTTAGGCAGCCCCCTAACCTTGATTATAGAGAATAAAGACTTTTCTATTGAGAGGCTTCCTGAGATTACAAGGCCTAGGCCAGGCCACGCAGATTTAGCCGGGGCATTAAAATATGAATATAAGGATATCAGGAATGTTTTAGAACGCGCCTCTGCGCGCGAGACCGCTGCAAGAGTAGCTGTTGGCGCAATCTGTAAGATTTTTTTATCAGAATTTAGAATAGAGATCTTAAGTCATGTAATTATGATTGGAAATGTTGAGGCCCATACTGGGGATTTGAGTTTTGAGCAGATAAAGGAGAAGAATATAAAATCCTCTATCAGCTGTGCAGATGAGGCTGCTGAGAAGATTATGTTAGAAGAGATTGATAAAGCAAAAGATGCAGGAGAATCTCTTGGGGGCTCATTTGAGGTAATCTTAAAAAATGTTCCAGCTGGTTTGGGGAGTTATCTACAATGGGACAGGAGGCTTGATACAGCCTTTGCTGGTGCGATAATGTCTATCCCAGGCATAAAGGCAGTTGAAATAGGAAATGGGATAGATGTCTCAAGAAGGCTCGGCTCAAAATCCCATGATGAGATTTTTTTTGAGAAGGAAAGAGGATATTTTAGAAAGACAAATTATGCGGGCGGCATTGAAGGCGGCCTTTCAAATGGTGAGGACATCATATTGAGGGGCTATATGAAGCCTATCTCAACGTTAAAGAAACCCCTAAATTCCGTGGATATTCTAACAAAGGAGCCAGTCAAGGCGCAGGTGGAGCGGGCAGATGTCTGTGCTGTGCCTTCAGCAGGGTTTATAGCAGAGGCAATGTCTGCCTATGTAATTTCTAATTCGATTCTAGATAAGTTTGGCGGGGATAGTATATTTGAGATTAAGAGAGGATTTGATTCTTACGTAGAAGCTATTAAAAAATGAGAGGCATTCTGAGATATGAATATACTAACCCAAGATATACATCCCAAGGCAGAGAAGGCATTAATTGAATTATTGCGTCAAACATCTACTTGGCAGAAATGTCAACAGGTAAGTCAGATGATTCAGACTTGCAGACAGCTTTCATTGGCGGGATTGAGGGTTCGTTACCCTGATGCATCTGAAGAGGAAATACTAAGGCGACTTGCAGCATTATGGCTTCCGAGAGAATTAGTTATTCAAGTATATGGTTGGGACCCTGATATAAGGGGGTATTGATGCTCGCTGAGCCTATTTCAGTAATTCTCTTAGTTACAGAGATTATGGAAAAATTTGGCATTCCATATCTGATTGGTGGTTCTTTAGCCAGTTCTATTTATGGTATAGCCAGAGCAACTCGTGATGTAGATATTATTGCTGATATGTCTGAGAAAGATGTTGAGAATTTCAAAGATGACTTAAAAGATAGGTTTTATATAGATTCTGAAATGATAAGAGAGGCGATTAAAAACCACAGCTCTTTCAATCTTATTCATTTAGAATCAATGTTTAAAGTAGATGTGTATATATTAAAAGAAGATGATTTCTCAAAAGAGGAATTTAAAAGGAAAAGAAAAGTTGTAATTAGTCCTTCTCCAGAAAAAACAGCATATGTAGCTACACCTGAAGATACTATCTTAAGTAAGTTGGCGTGGTTTCGAATGAGTGGTGGGGTTTCTGATAGGCAGTGGAATGATGTATTGGGCATATTGAAGGTACAGAGAGGGCACTTGGATATGGAGTATCTTCAATACTGGGCCCGTAAGATGAGTTTGGCTGATTTGCTTAAAAGGAGCCTTAAAGAGGCGGATTATAGTAATAAAAAGGAATAAGTAAAAAATTTTAAGATTTTTGCTGACAAATTTTAAAGGTTGCGGGAATCGCTTAAAAGATAAATGTCATTGAGGTAGTAATCTGGTCTGAGTCAAAATCGTGTATCCTGACCACATGTCTCCAGCCGATTCCGAGTTCTGAGTGTTTTGTTGGATTATAGAGAAGGGTAAGGCCTGCTTCGTTTCTTGTAGCCTCTCCGCCTTCAATATCATAGGTATATTCTTCAAATAGTCTGAGTTTTGTTTTATCTTGGTAGAGGTTTAAAAGTCGTATTGGTTTTTCAAAAACCAATCTTGTCTCAGCCTCAGGTATATCGTTTCCGGGGTCCAGCCACACATATTGCAGAGACTCACCAACATAGAACCATTTATATATAAATCTCCCGAGTTCTATCCCGAGTTCTACTCTATACCATCTGTCTATATGGAAATCCCATCTGGGTTCAAAGAATAGACTTGAAAATAGTTTCTCTTTAATAAAAGGAAGGTCAAGAGAGGTATTTAAAGATGTTCTATTTAAGTATATATTATCTTTATCATCTGAGGTATCAAATCTGAATTCATTTTGATTTTGGAGCTCTGCGCAAAGGCCAAAATGAGTTAAAGATATAAATATAAAAAGGCTCAATAATACATTAAGGATTTTTTTCACAGGTTCTGCTATTTAAAGAGAAAATATACCATATATATTGAAATAATACAAGGGTGTGATATAATTATAGTTTTGAAATGAAGAATATAATTTTGGCTGGTTTTATGGGAACTGGTAAGAGTGTAGTCGGGAGGCTTCTGGCAGAGAGGCTCGGCAGGAGATTCATTGACCTTGATAAGGAGATAGAGAAGAAAGAGAAGAAGCCGATCTCTCAGATATTTAGCGAGATGGGTGAACCATATTTTAGAAAGATTGAAAAAGAGGCTGTAAAGGGGGTATCGCAATTAAAGGATTGTATAATAGCAGTAGGCGGCGGCGCGATTGTTGATTCAGAGAATCTTGAAGCGCTTAAAAAAAATGGGATAGTGATTTGCCTTTTGGCTTCGATAGATGCTATACTTGAAAGAACGAAGGGCACTCGAAAGAGGCCTCTATTGAATGTGGAAGACCCAAAGGAGCGTATCGAAACTCTTTTAGAATACCGGGCTCCTTATTATGCAAAGGCAGATTGTCAGATTGATACTACGAACTTAAGTATTGAAGAGGTTGTGGCCAGGGTTTTAGAAATTTTAAAAACTAATGGATAGATTAGAAAGTTTTATCGCCCTGAATCTGACAAATAAGATAGGCGGAATAAGATTAAAGAGCCTGCTTGAAAAATTTGGAAGTCCTGAGAGGATTTTCAAGGCCTCGAAAAAGGGATTGGAATCTATCAAAGGGATAGGCCCTTTAGTCTCTGATGAGATAGTTAACTTTGAGAAAAAGTATGACCTTAAAAAAGAGTTTGACCTTATTAAAGAACATAATATAGAGATACTGACGATTGAGAATTCCGAGTACCCATCTCTTCTTAAAGAGATATACGACCCCCCTATTGTATTATATATAAAGGGTGAGTTAAAGAAGAGTGAGACTATAGTAGCTATAGTTGGCTCAAGACATGCATCTATATATGGTTTGAACACTGCAGAATCTTTAGCATTTCAGCTTGGTTTAAATGGCATTACAATTGTATCTGGGATGGCCAGGGGAATAGATTCTGCTTCGCATAGAGGTGCTCTTAAATCTGGCGGAAGGACAGTAGCTGTGCTTGGCAGCGGGCTATTGGATATATATCCAATAGAAAATAAGAGACTGGCTGAAGAGATTTCTATGAATGGGGCAGTGGTCTCGGAGTTTCCTATGGAGTATCCGCCCTTTAGGCAGAATTTCCCGAGAAGGAATCGGGTAATCAGTGGTCTTTCCTTAGGTGTTGTTGTTGTTGAGGCAGCCAAGGATAGTGGCGCACTTATTACTGCTGACTTTGCCCTTGAGCAGGGCAGGACAGTATTTGCAGTGCCTGGAAAGGTAGATTCAGTGACCTCGTTTGGCACAAATAGATTATTAAAACAGGGGGCGCGGCTAGTTGAGTCTGCTGAGGATATATTGGAAGAGTTAGGACTTGACAGGAAGCAAAGAGATACAAAGAAGACTCCCATTAAACTCAAGGAGGATGAGTTATCCATTTATAATACACTTTCAAGCGAGCCTCTACACATTGACCAGTTGACTGAGATTTCAAAGAGGCCTGTCCAGGAGGTCTTGAAGATACTTTTAAAGTTAGAGATGAAGAGGCTTGTCAGACAATTGCCAGGGAAGGAATTTGTTTTAAACGCGGATTTTCGCAGATTGCACGCGGATTAACGCGGATAGTTCATTTTTTAAGCATGCAAGTTTTTTTAAATGGTAGAAGACAAGAAATAGATGAGAACGTATCAGTTGAAGAGTTTCTTAAAAAGTTAAGCTTAGATCCAAGACTAGTTGCGGTTGAGATTAATGAAAATATTGTCAAAAAAAAAGATTATGGTGTTGCTAAGTTGAATGAAAATGATAAGGTGGAGATAGTTCATCTGGTGGGTGGAGGAATGGAAACGAAATCCTTAGTCATAGTTGAGTCGCCTGCAAAGGCAAATACGATAAGTAAGCTCTTGGGCAATAACTATCGGGTTTCTTCCTCTATGGGCCACATAATGGACTTGCCTAAAGAGAGGATGGGTGTTGAGATAGAGAAGGATTTTCAGCCCCAGTACACTATTATACCCGGCAAAAGAAAGATAGTATCACAACTTAAAAAAGAGGCAGCGACTGTCAATACAATCTATTTGGCCCCTGACCCTGATAGAGAGGGCGAGGCAATAAGTTGGCACCTCTTTAATCTTCTTGGTAAAGACAAAAGAGTCTTCAGGGTTATATTCCATGAGATAACAAGGTATGCTCTTGTGGAGGCATTTAAAAATCCTGGCAATATAGACTTGAAGAAAGTAGATGCCCAGATAGCAAGGCGCATACTTGACAGGATTGTTGGGTATAGTTTGAGCCCACTTTTATGGCGAAAGGTAGGCAGGGGCTTATCTGCTGGCAGGGTTCAATCAGTAGCTGTGCGGCTTATAGTTGAGAGGGAAAGAGAAATAAAAGCATTTGTGCCACAAGAATATTGGGAGATTGAGGCGGAATTACAGAAATTACAGACCACAGACTTCAGACCAGAGACCACAGGTCACAGGCCAGAGGAGTTAAAATTTATAGCGAAGCTTGAAAAGATAGAAGGTAAGAAACCCGAAATTAAAAATAAACAGGCGGCAGAGGCTATTGTCCAGGAGATAAGGCCTTTAACTTTTATAGTTTCTGATATCCAAAAGAAAGAAAAGAAACGTTTTCCTCAGGCGCCCTTTACTACCTCCAAACTCCAACAAGAGGCATTTAATAAGCTTCACTTCCCAGCGCAAAAGACTATGCGCATTGCCCAGCAATTATATGAAGGCCTGGAGATTGGCAAGGAAGGAAGCGTCGGCCTTATAACCTATATGCGCACAGATTCAGTTTTAATCTCTGATGAAGCGATGAAGGAAGTGAGGATTTATATCTCAGACAATTTCGGGAAGGAATTCTTACCTGAGACACCAAATAGATATAAATCTAAGAAACTTGCACAGGAGGCCCATGAGGCAATCCGACCAACTTTGCCATTAAGAAGACCAGAGACTTTAAGGGATTTCCTTAATAGCGACCAATTAAAACTTTATACCTTAATCTGGAATAAATTTTTAGCAAGTCAGATGAACCCTGCGATATTTTTAAATACTACAGTGGATATTTCTGCAACGGCTAAATTTTTATTCAGGGCGAGCGGCTCAATTTTGTTATTCCCGGGTTTTCTGACCATTTACAATCTGGAAGAGGAGGACGAAGAAGAGAAACCTATCCAGATACCCGAACTTACTAAGGATGAGGTACTTAAGTTACTCGATTTGATTCCCAGTCAGCATTTTACAAAGCCTCCAAGTAGATACACGGATGCCTCTTTAGTAAAGGCCCTTGAAGAATATGGGATTGGCAGGCCCAGCACATATGCGCCGATAATTCAGACCATCGTTACGCGGACTTATGTAAAGAGGCAAGGCGGATATTTTATACCCACAGAATTGGGAAGTGTTGTGACTGAACTTCTGATGAACAGCTTTCCAAAGATTTTGGACCTGGAGTTTACTGCTAAAATGGAAGAGGAGCTGGATGAGATAGAAGAGGGCAAGCAGGAATGGACAAATGTCTTGCACAGATTTTATAACCCTTTTAAAGCGGACCTCGCAGCAGCAAATGTAAATATGAAGAAGATAAAGACTGAACAGACCCCCACCTCTGAGGTTTGTAATGTATGCGGGAGGCCAATGGTTATTAAATGGGGAAGGCACGGCAGGTTCTTGAGCTGTTCAGGATTTCCAAAATGCAAGAACGCAAAGCCCATCTCAACAGGCGTTAAATGTCCGCAGGAAGATTGCGATGGGGAACTTATTGAAAGACGGGCAAAGACAGGAAGGACATTCTATGGCTGCACAAATTATCCTAAATGTAAATTTTTAAGTAGGAGACTTCCGAAGACTGAAGAAGAAAAGGAAAATGGACCGCTATATTGAAAAATTCCTTACATTTCTTCGGGTTGAAAAGAATGCCTCTGTTCACACCATAACAAATTATCTTATTGACCTAAAAAATTTCAAAAATTTCCTCGCTGAAAAGAATTTAGAGCAGATTACATATATAGATATAAGGAAATTTCTAATTTCTCTCAAAGAGTCTAATTTTTCTAAAAGGTCTATGGCTCGAAAGATGGCGGCTTTAAGGAGTTTTTTTAGATTCTTAAATAGAGAGGGGTATTTGAAGCACAATCCAATCTCTGGGGTATATACACCAAAATTAGACAAGCGCCTGCCTTTATTTATGAATCTAAATGAGGTAACAAGGCTTTTAGAGTCTCCAGACTCGAAGGACCTGCAAGGCGTAAGGGACCGCGCAATATTAGAAACACTATATAGCACAGGGGCCCGGGTCAGTGAACTATGCAGTTTAGATTTAGATAACATTGATTTTATCGGAGGGGTGATAAAGGTGTATGGCAAGGGCAAGAAGGAACGGCTCGTTCCAATTGGGGATAGGGCGCTAAAGGCTATAAGAGTCTATTTAGAAAGGCGGGGACCCATAGTTAAAATGGATAAGAGGGCAGCCTTTTTGAACAAAGCTGGAAGGCGCATTACAGATAGAGCAGTGAGGCGCATTGTTGAGAAGTATATTCGAAAGGTAAGCCTGAATGAACGAATCTCGCCGCATACGTTGAGACATTCCTTTGCCACCCACCTTTTAGACAGAGGTGCAGACTTAAGGTCTGTTCAGGAGCTCCTCGGACATATGAACCTTTCCACAACTCAAATCTATGCCCATGTTACTACTGAGAGGATAAAGTCTATTTACGACAAGGCCCATCCGAGAGCTTAACTCAAGACTTTTGAAGACAGATATGAATATACTTTATGATTTTTTATTTATTATATTTTCGCTAGTATATCTGCCTTATTTTATCTTTACCCGCCGTTATAGATATGGATTGCCAGATAGGTTTGGAATAGTTTCCAAACGATTGTGCATTTTAGCAAAGAAAAGGGAATTGATATGGCTCCATGCAGTAAGCGTGGGAGAGATGAGGGCTGCAGGGCTCCTCGCACCTTTATTAAGGAGGGAATTTCCTGGATACACGCTTCTTTTTTCATCCATAACTCATACAGGCAATAAGATTGCAAGGACCATTGCAACCCCCGAAGAGTCTCCGGTCTATCTTCCTTTTGATTTAAGTTTTATCACAGATAGGTTTGTGAATAGAATCTCGCCAAAGTTATTTATCAGTCTTGAAAGCGAATTCTGGCCAAACCTAATTTTTTCATTGTATAAGAGCGGTGTTCCAATAATCCTGGTCAATGGCCGGATATCTAAAAGGTCTTATAAAGCTTATAAGTGTGTCAGACCTTTTCTGAAACAATTATTAAATAGATTTACTCTTTTTTGCATGCAGTCTGCAATGGATATGGAGAGGCTTATTGAATTAGGTGCGGATAGCAGGAAGGTTGAATGTACTGGAAACCTAAAATTCGACCTCCCCTCTCTTGGCATAGATGAGACTTATAGAAAGGACTTCAGGGCAAATCTAGGTTTAAAAATAGATGATATCCTTTTTGTATGTGGTAGTACGCATAGAGGCGAGGAGACAATGATTCTAAGGATTTTTAGGGATTTATTTAAAGAATGGAATAATCTGAGATTGCTGATTGCACCACGTCATATTGAAAGGGTTGAGGAGGTAGCGAAACTTATCAGAAGAACTGGTTTTGAACCTGTAAAAATCTCTCAGGTCTCAGGTCTCAGGTCTCAGGTCTCAGGTCTAGTCTATATTCTCGACATAATGGGCGAATTGCGCTCTATCTATTCTGCAAGTGATTTAGTATTCATTGGCGGAAGCCTGATTAAAAAAGGGGGGCAGAATCCCATAGAACCAGCTGTAGCCTCAAGACCTATTATCTTTGGAAGATGGATGTTTAATTTCCAGGATGTTGCAAATAATTTCATTGAGAATAACGCGGCTATTTTAGTTGATAATGAGCAGGAACTCTCTTTAAAGATAGAATTTCTATTGAGGCATCCAGAGGCAAGGAAGACCCTGGGGCTCAATGCGAGGGAAGTCGTTAGAAAGAATACAGGTTCAGCAGAGAGGACGGTTGAATGTATTAAGAAGATATTAGAACAGAAACTATGAAAATAATAAGAATTTTATTATTACCATTTAGCTTGCTTTATTTTTTAATCTTACAAATCATTTATTTTCTATATAGAATAGGAGTTCTAAAAAGATTTCAACCTGGCTGCCCAGTCATAAGTATTGGTAATATAACCGTTGGCGGCACAGGAAAGACCCCGATAGTAGAACTAATTTCAAATTATTTTCAGAACACAGGAAAAAGGGCGGTAGTACTAATAAGAGGCTACGGTAGGGATGAAAGCCTCTTATTGAAGAAGAAATTGTATGGCACTCCTGTGCTTGTAGGCAGGGACAGGATTAAAAATAGCCAGAGAGCAGTCAAGGATTTTGGGGCACAGGTGATGATTTTAGACGATGGTTTTCAGCACTGGCGACTTAAGAGAGACTTTGATATAGTCGCAATAGATTCAACAAAGCCATTCGGCAATGAGATGCTTCTACCTGCAGGCATATTGAGAGAGCCAATTCAAGAATTAAAAAGGGCAGATGCATTTTTTCTAACAAGGACAGACCAGGCAGAGAAAAAGGACCTGGAGAAGGCCCTAGATAGATTAAAAAAGCTCAGGCCCAATGTCTTGATAATTGAATCTATGCACAGACCTTTATACTTTTATAGGTTGAACAATCCAAAGGAGCGGATAGCCTTGGATGAATTTTTAGGAAAAGAGGCAGTCTTAGTTTCAAGCATAGGCAACCCTGAGTCTTTTGAAGCAACGGTTGAATCCTTGGGGATTCAAGTGCAGAGGCATTTTAAATTCCTTGACCATTATTGGTATAGGGACAGAGATATTCGCAGGCTCTCTGATTTTTGTAGGTTTAAAGAGATTACCAGTGTTATAACCACTGAAAAGGATGCGATTAAATTAGGTGGAAGGTGGAAGGTGGAAGGTGGAAGGTGGAAGCCAGAGATATTTGTGCTAGTAATAAAGATTGAAATCTTAAAAAATGAAGAAAGACTATTGGATAGACTCAGTAGGGTTTGCAGCAGTTAAAATCCTCGGAATTTTTTTCAGAAATATCCCATTGGGGCTTAGTCTCTGGATCGGAAGAAGGATTGGAGACCTGTCAATCTTTGTAAATTCAAAACGTTGGAGGATTGCCTATACAAATCTAAAGGCAGCCTTTCCTGAAAAAGAGCCCTGCGAAATAAAGCTCATAACAAGGCGCTCTTTTCAAAACCTCGGTATGAATCTTATAGAGGTCTTCAGGATTCCAAAGCTGAATTTAGCCTACATTGATAGGTTTATAAAATTTGAGAATTTAGAGTTCCTAAATAATTCGCTCGCTTCAAAAAAAGGCCTTGTTCTTCTAACTGCACATTTTGGAAATTGGGAACTCTCGTCTATATTTGGCAGTTTGAAGGGATATAAGGTCTGCGTCTTTGCTCGGGAACAGAAATATTCTCGGCTGAATGAACTTTTAAATAAGTACAGGGCATTGACTGGATGTATAGTTATACAAAAAGGGATTTCAACCAGGGAGGTTTTAAAAAGACTTAAGAAGAATGAGATTGTTGGTATGCTATTAGACCAGGATGCAGGAGAGTCCGGAGAATTTATAGATTTTTTTGGAAGGCCTGCTTCAACGCCACTGGGCCCTATTAGCTTTGCTATGAAGACGGGTTCCAAGATCGTCCCTGCCTTTATAATTCGCGATAAAGGTTTTAGACATATTATAGAGATTGAGAGGCCCATTGAACTTGACCCTGCAAAGACGAAAGAGGAAAATATAAGGATTGCCCTAATAGAATTCAATAATCTGCTTGAGTCCTATATTAGAAGGTATCCAGAGCAGTGGTTGTGGGCACATAAGAGGTGGAAGTCTTCTCCGCAGAGGTCGATTTTAGTCTTGAGCGATCAGAAGGCAGGACATTTGAATCAGTCGATGGCAGTAGCGGAGATGGTTGAAGAAACACTGAGCTCAAGGCTCAAGGCAAAGACTTTGGTCTCTATTGTTGAGGTTAGATTTAAAAATAGATTGTCTCGATTTTTGTTGAATACGTTTAGCCTTATCTCAATGAGAGGATGTCAGGGATGCTTGATATGTCTGAAGAAATTTTTGACCAAAGAATCTTACCGGAACCTTAAAAATAGATATGCGGATATAATAATCTCCTGCGGTTCTTCTTTAGCAGGTCTAAATCTGATATTAAAAAGAGAAAATAATGCAAAGAGTATAGTTGTTATGAATCCAGGATTTTTGCCTAAAAGGCTATTTAATCTGATTATTTCTCCGAGGCATGATGGATTAAAGGAAGGCGGGAATATATTAATAACTGAAGGGGCGCCGAATAGAATTAGAGACGAAGCTATTAAAAAGGGGATCGAAATACTCGAGGGTCATGGGTCATGGGTCATGGGTCATGGGGGAATTGGTCTGTTGGTTGGTGGCGATACGAAAGATTTTAGATTGTTAAGAAGGGATGTTGAAGCAGTTTCTGAAGGGGTTTTGAGAATTTCAGAAGAGTATAACAGAGATATATTTATAACTACTTCTAGGAGAACTTCAAAGGAGATAGAAGAGGTTATAAAGAAAAAATTTTCAAGTTTCACGCACTGTAAGTTGTTAATCATTGCAAATGATAAAAATATCGAAGGAGCAGTGCCTGGAATCTTTGGCTTAAGTGAAGTGGTAATCTTATCTCCTGAAAGCATCTCTATGATTTCTGAGGCAGCGAGTTCGGGGAGGTATGCAGTTGTGTTTATGGCTCAAGGCTCAAGGCTCAAGGCTCAAGGCAAGTATGAAAGATTCCTAAGAAATTTTGAGGATAAAGGCTATATAAGAATTGCCAGGCCTGATGAAATATATGGAGCAGTAAAACAGATTTTGAAAGAGCGGCCAAAGAACGAAGTCTTGAATGATAGGGCTAAAATAATCGAACGGTTAAAGGGGTTTGTATAACCCAAAATAAGTTTACACTTCAGTTCTGGACTAAAGTGTAAACTTATTTGTGAAGATTATGAACGTTCTTCAAATCTTACCAAGGCTCGAGGTGGGTGGGGTTGAGACAGGGACGGTTGACCTTGCTAAGGGACTTATAAAAAGAGGCCATAAGGCGGTTGTGATTTCAGGAGGCGGAAGGCTTGTTCAGAAACTTGAAGCACTTGGCGCAAAACATTATACGCTCCCTGTCTATAAAAAGTCTCTTTTTACAATTTTAAAGATGGTTCCTGAGGTTGAGAAGATTATCAAGACCGAAAACATAGATATTGTGCATGCGCGTTCAAGGGCGCCAGCAATAATAGCTTTTTTTGCTGCGCGTCGTGCAGGTGTCAGATTTATAACTACTGCTCATGGTTATTACTCAACGCATATCTTTAGCCGTATAATGGGGTGGTCAGATTTTGTAATTGTTTCAAGCACCCTTATTGCAAGGCATATGATGGAGGGCCTCGATGTTCCTTATGAAAAGATAAGGCTCATCCCTCGCGGTGTAGATTTGGAAGAATTTAGATTCAATCCTATAAGCAATGCCCAGAAAGGAGAATATAGAATTGGAGTGATTGGCAGAATAACCCCTATCAAAGGCCATTCTTTCTTTATTCAAGCTGTAGCAAGGGCGATTAAGTTATTCCCGAAGATAAAGGTATTGATTGTTGGTGAGCCGCCTTTTGAAAGCCCAGAATATAAAAAGAAACTCGAGAGTCTAGTTGAAAGATTGAATATAAGGGATTTCGTGGAATTTGTTGGTCCTAAAGAAGAAATAGCAGAGTTTTTGTCTACTTTAGACCTTGTTGTAGTGCCTTCAGTGGGACAGGAGGCATTTGGTAGGGTCATTATAGAGGCAGGCGCAATTGGCGTGCCTGTTATTGCAACAAAGGTGGGCGGCGTTGTAGATATTATAGAGGATGGCAAGAATGGGATTTTAGTTCTTCCCGGAGATATCCAAAGATTGACAGGGGCAATCCTTGAGGTTCTAAAGGATAGGGAATTGGCAGTCTCTTTAGTTACAGAGGCGAGAAAAAAAGTTGAAAAACTCTATTCTTTAGATGAGATGGCTGAGAAGACTTTGAAGGTCTATGAAGAGGCATTAAAGAGTTTCAAGATTTTGGTGATAAAGATTGGAGCTATAGGCGATGTAATCTTAATAACGCCGAGCCTCAGGGCAACTAAATTGGCATTCCCAGAAAGCCGCCTTTGCGTCCTTGTAGGGCTTGAGTCCAGGCAGCTCTTGGAAGATTGTCCATACATAGATGAGCTGATGATATTTGACAGGGGACGGCGGGATAAAGGCCTCAGAGGAATTTTGCGATTTTCAAAGATTCTGAGACGTATTGGATTTGATGTATCTATTGATTTTCAAAATAATAGAACTAGCCATCTGTTAGCAAGGCTTGCTGGAGTTCCAAAAAGATATGGCTATGATAATGGAAAGCTTAGTTTTCTCCTCAATAAAAAGATAAGGCCTTTTAATTTTGCCCTTTCTCCTGTTGAACAACAGTTCAGGCTCTTGAAGATGTTAGGGATATCAGGTGATTCAAAGAGATTGGAACTCTGGCCAAGGGAAGAAGATTTTAAATATATTGAGAATTTTCTTAAAAGTCATTGGCTTGGCCAGGGTCAGCCTTTGGTGGGTTTTAATATAGGTGGGAGTGCAAGATGGCGGACTAAAAGATGGAGGATAGAAAATCTTGCCAGACTCTGTGATATGCTTGGAGAAGAAGGGATCAGGACTGTAATTACTGGAATACCTAATGAAGAGTATCTTGCCAAAAGGCTTTTAGCAAGGACAAAGGCAAAGCCCATTATAGCAATTGGCAAGACCTCCCTTTTGGAGCTTGCTGCCCTTATAAAGAGATGCAATGTATTTGTTACCGGCGATAGCGCTCCTATGCATATTGCCTCAAGTATGGGTACATTTTTTATTGCCTTCTTCGGGCCAACTGACCCGATGCGGCACCTTGAACCGAATGGTAACTATGTTGTCCTGAAGAAGGATTTAGATTGCAGCCCATGTTATAGACCGAGATGCAGAAAACCTGAGTGTATGGATGGGATAACGGTGGAAGAGGTATTTGGGATTATAATGGAGAAGATAAAATTGAAATAGTTCGTTAAGTTCGTTATTTTCGTTGAGTTCGTTTTGTTCGTTGGAACGAAATTAACGAAATTAACGAACTCAACGAACTAAACGAAAAGTGATAGCTTATGCGCATTCTATTACTTACCACCCATCTCAACATCGGTGGAATTGGTACATATGTAGTCTCGCTTGTCAAGGCACTGAAGAATAGGGGCCACAATGTAATAGTTGTCTCTTCTGGCGGCATCTTGACTTATGAGCTTTCAAATTATGGCGTTTCACATATTAAATTAGATATAATGACGAAATCAGAGATTAGCCCAAAGGTCTTTAAAGCAACCCTAGAACTTATAAGACTGGTCAAAGCCCTTGATATAGAATTGATTCATGCTAATACAAGGGTTACACAGGTTATAGCTTTTTTTGTCACAAAATTTTGCAAGGTTCCTTTTGTAAGCACCTGTCATGGTTTTTTTGAAAAGAGGCTCAATAGATTGATTTTTCCATGCTGGGGAGAGCGGGCAATTGCTATCAGCGAACCTGTTCAGGAACATTTAATAAGAGACTTAAGGCTTAAAAGAGAGCAGGTTTCATTGATTTATAATGGGGTTGAAGTGCAGAGATTTTTGAGAGAGGTGCCAGAGGCAGAAAAGAATAGAATTAAAGATGAGTTAGGACTTAAGAGAGATAAATTTACAATAGGGATAATCGCCAGACTCACTCCGGATAAAGGTCTTGATATTTTGCTTTATGCTATATACGAACTTTTAAAAATACAACCCAATCTTCAACTTTTGATAGTTGGCGAGGGAAAATTTAAAACAGAAATACAAGATTTAAGTCA
>JBBIOC010000002.1:6732-9674 GCA_037443585.1 Candidatus Omnitrophota bacterium | reverse complement strand
GACACAGATAAATACTGTGCCAATCCTTAATATTATGGATGTCTTCGTCTTCCCTCCGAAGACAAAAGAGGGGCTTGGCCTCGCTTTGCTTGAGGCAATGGCAGCTGGAAGGCCAGTAGTAGCTACAAAAGTGGGTGGGATTATTTCTATTGTTCAGGATAGGTTAAATGGTCTTTTAGTAGAACCCTCAGACCCGCACAGATTAGCAGAAGCTATATATGATATTATAAAAAACAGAGAAGTCGCACAGAGATTTGCTCAAAATGCCCGACGGACGGTAATAGAGAGATTTTCTCTGGATGGGATGGCGGAAAAAATTGAAGCAATCTATTCGGAGGTTACAAGAGGTTACAAAAAGTTACTATAAGTTACTAAAGGTTACATAGACAAATGAGACTTGTTAGAAAGGTTTTAGTAGGGGCTACGATATTAACTATAATCTTTGGTGCTCTAGTATTATTTTTAAAACCCCGATATGTAGTGCCAATCCTGATGTATCATAGAATCGATGAGAACTCAACAAATTCAAGATTGAGCGTTTCTCCTGAGAGTTTTGAGCGGCAGATGGAATTTTTAAAATCCAGAGGGTATAATGTAGTGTCTTTAGGGGAACTGATTGATTTAATAAAGAAAAGAAATATTCCATATAAAACTGTTGCTATAACGTTTGATGACGGATATGAGAATAATTTTATATCTGCCTATCCGGTTCTAAAAAGATTAGGGTTTCCTGCGACAATCTTTATTATAGTCGCTTTGGTAAGTCAACCTGAATATATGACATGGGACCAGATACGAGAGCTTTCTGAGAATGGGATAGATATAGGTTCACATACAATGACACATGCCTGGCTACCTGACTTAGACGATAAAGGACTACAGGTGCAATTGGTGGATTCAAAGCGCGCATTAGAAAGCCATTTGGAGAAAAGGGTTGATTTTATATCTTACCCTTTGGGAGGTTTTAATAGAAGTGTTTTGGAAAAGGTAAGAGAAGCAGGTTATAAAGGTGGCTGTGCTACAAATCCTCCTGATGGATATCCTGACGATGATATCTATGCTTTGAAACGGCTGCGCATATCTAAAACTTCAGACAATCTATTTGTATTCTGGATTGAGACCTCGGGATTTTATACATGGCTGAAAGAGTTGAGAGATGAAGACTGAACCTAAACGAATTTTAATCGTCAATGTTAACTGGTTAGGCGATACGCTATTCTCTACTCCGTTTATCCGTGCCCTAAGGGAGAATTTTCCAGATGCCTATATTGCAACCCTGATACATCCGCGCTGCAAAGAAATCCTTGAAGATAACCCCCATCTCAACGAGATTATAATCTACGATAGAAAGGGTCTGCATAGGCCAGTATTCAAGAAATTTGAATTTGTCTCTTTCCTTCGCTCTAAGAATTTTGATACTGCATTCATATTGCGCAGGTCTTTGAGCAGGGTGATGTTGCTCTTTCTTTCTAAGATTCCTGAGAGGATTGGATATGATAGTAAGAAATCAGGGTTTCTTTTGACGAAGAAGGTCGAGATGCCAGAAGGAAAGATTCACAAGGCAGAGATTTTTTTAAATTTATTAAGGGCTGTAGATATAGAGCCCAAGACTAAATACTATGAATTCTTTATAAAGCCAAAGGATATTCAGACTGCTAAGGCGATTCTGTCTTCAAAAGGACTTCTCAATGAAGAGCGATTCATAGTTTTAAACCCCGGAGGCAATTGGGACCTAAAGAGGTGGCCAAGGGAGAATTTTGCCAGGCTCGGGGATGAGATAAATAAGCGGTTCGGCCTAAAGGTTATAATAACAGGCGCAGAAAAGGATATAGAGCTGGCGCAAGAGATATCCAATCTTATGGAATACAAGCCGATAGTCTGCTGCGGCAATACTACTCTAAAGGTATTGGGTGGAATATTTACTATGTCCAGTCTAATAATCTCTAATGATTCTGGTCCAATGCATATAGCTGCGAGCCTGAAGGTGCCGGTCATTGCCTTGTTCGGCCCCACATCACCCGAGATAACAGGTCCATATGGCGAAGGGGGTTCTGTAGTTTTGCAACAGGATGTAGGATGCATTATTCCCTGCTATAACCTTTCTTGCAAAGATAACAGGTGTATGAAGGCAATTACAGTAGAAGAGGTAATAGCAGAGATTGCTAGAATTATATAAAGAGGGTTTGTTGTCTAAGAAATTAGTATTTTTAACAGTTTTTATTATATCCGCCCTAACGCTCCTGCTTGAATTTTTACAGACCCGCATACTTTCATTTGTATTATGGCATCATTTTGTTTACATTGTCATAACGATGGCCCTATTAGGATTTGCAGCGAGTGGGACAATTTTGTCAATCTCGTCAAAGCTACAAAAGATAAGTGACTGGAAATTTTATTTTTTATGTCTTATGGGTTTTTCTTTAACATCTTATTTTGCATCGAGATTCGGTTTCTACCCTATACATAATATATTTTCTTTGTCTCCGGATAATAAGACAATCCTTTCGCTTATTATTGTTTATACAATATCTATGATTCCATATTTTTTCGCCGGGTTAGCTATAGTTGGGTCTTTTTATCGCTTTTCAAAGATAACTGGGTTATTATACTTCGCCAATTTAATAGGGTCTGGATTTGGATGTTTTTTATTTATTTTATTGATTAGGTTTCTAGGTGCGCCAAAACTATTAATGCTTATCTCCCTTCTTTCAGTTATCCCTCTTTTTGTAATTTTAAAGAAAAGTTTAAACTCTAAGGTTGTTGTTGTCGTCTGGTTGGTATTTCTAATCGCAGGTTTATTTATGAAAGAAAACTCAATGATACATAAGATATTGCCAGAGTCTCACAAGCAGTTCTGGACATGGTTTGGGAAAGATGCAAGGATAGAGCATACAGAATGGAACCCCGTGTCTCGTATAGATGTTATATCAAATACTCAGAAT
>JBBIOC010000002.1:0-6688 GCA_037443585.1 Candidatus Omnitrophota bacterium | reverse complement strand
GAATGCACATGCTTTTTTAGAGAAAGATAACATAGACAGAAATGCTGCATATGTACTTTTAGGTAGGGAGCCTGAGAACGTCCTTGTTATAGGTGCGGGTGGTGGTCTTGATGTAATAGCAGCCATTCTGAACAGGGCTCATAGAGTTGATGCAGTAGAGATCAATCCTACAACTGCACGTTTAGTTACCAAGACATACGCCTGGCACCTTAGTGATATATTTTCATCTCCTCGTGTAAATCTGTATATTGAAGATGGAAGGAGTTTTGTGAGAAGGTCACAGAAAGAATATGATGTAATAATGATGTATGCTACTGATAGTCTCCTTGCACTTTCCACCGGGGCATATGTTTTATTGGATAACTACCTTTATACAAAAGAGGCTTTTGTGGACTATCTTAACCATTTGTCCAAGGATGGGTTTATTCAAATAGGACGTTGGTTTTATTATAAAAAGCCACGAGAGACACTTCGTGTCTTTTCAACAGCACTACAGGCATGCAGAATTATTGGATATAAAGATCCTACTTCTCATATTGTTGTTATTCTCACACCAAGTAATGATTTTGCTCACGTAATTATTAAAAGAGGACCTTTTACTAAAGAAGAGAAAGAAAGATTATATAGTTTTTGCTATAGAGGTAATCTTAAAATCATATTTCCATCCGGGATTTCTTATCCTCATGGAGAAGAGCCCTTTTCTTCTTTTACAGAACTGGCAGAGTCTTTCTCAAGGGGAATTGAAGAAGCCTTTTATAATGGATATCCTTTTAACGTTGCACCTGTCAGTGATGACAGCCCCTTTTTTTATCAGTATAACAAACTACACTACCCATCTGATAAAGAGTTTATTCATACGTATTATGATAAAATAAGGGGTAGCTGGCACATATTTGTTCTGTCCTCACTTTTACTCCATTGCATTGTCCTCTCATTTATTTTTGTATTGTTACCCCTTATTATATCTAAAAGGAATCTGGCGAATTTTAAAATTAATATCTTTACATTTTTATATTTTATGTCTATCGGGATTGCCTTTATGTTCTTAGAGATGGGTATCGTTCAGAAATTTGTCCTCTTTCTCGGACATCCTATCTATTCTATGGCAGTTGTTATCCCGACTATATTAATATTTGCAGGGCTTGGCAGTCTGTTTTCTTATGGGATTAAACCCAGAATAATATATATATCTTTGGTAACACTTGTAAGCAGCGCTTTTATATTTTTGGTTCGTTATTTAATCCCTAATATTTCTGATTTATTTTTAATACAACACATATCTATTCGTATTGCTATAGTTATTATTACAATTGCCCCCTTGGCCTTCCTGATGGGATTTCCTTTCCCTTTGGGTATGAAGCTCATCTCTATTTATTCTAAGGAAAATATACCATGGGCAGGGCAATCAATGGTTCATCTTCTGTAATTAGTTCCATCATTGCAACTATTATAGCTATGCAGTTTGGTTTTAGTAGGGTTTTATTTGCAGGCGCCATATTTTATATTATTGCAGGTTTATCAACTCTATTTTTGATAAATAGGACAGTCACAATTGTTGAAGAATAAAATTAATCTCTACATATGCTTATTCTACTTTTTAATTATTAGTGCTGTTTATAGTCAGATTGTTTTTTTTGGAAAGACCTTAGTTCCAAACCTCTACTATCCTAAGGGGTTTTCTCCTGTTGCATATGAAGGCCGAAGGCCTATCAACACCTTTAATATAGACCTTGCTACACCTACCTTTTATGAAATGCCGGTAAATAAATTAATAGGGGATATGTATCTTAAAGGGACATTGCCCTTATGGGATCCTTACGAGGGCGTGGGGGTTCCTCTGGCTGCCCAATATTCAACAAGGGTATTTTTTCCATATCAAATTTTGGAGGATATTTCCCCATATTGGTTATGGGATTATTTTATATTAGGGAGACTTCTTATCGCAGCATTCTTTACATATCTTTTCTTAAGGTTGTTGGGCATATCTTATTCCTGTGCCTTTTTAGGAGGTCTGCTCTATAGTCTTTCAGGCAGTTTTGTATGGTTTGTAAATTTAGAGCAGTTTGTTAATGTGGCTATGATGATTCCTGTATGTCTCTTTTCTCTGGAACGGATTCTACAGTTTAAAAAGAGGCGCTATTTTATAGAAGCGGCAGTTGTTTTTGCCCTTATGCTTTTAGCAGGCCAGCCTGAGATAGCAATCTATGTAATGTTGTTAGTTACCTTTTATTATTTTTTTAGGATATTAATTGAAAAACCAAATATTTTATCTTTTTTAAAAGAAACTTTAAGATTTGTCGGGATTTTGATTTTGAGTTTATCCTTTTCTTTATTTCTTATCCTGCCCTTCTTAGAATTTATACCCAATGCATATCACTGCCACCCTTTAGGTGGGACGATGGGCACACAAGAGCCTACACGTTTACATCTTGCTATAGGTGTAATAATTCCTTCCTTTTTTGAATTACCGACTTTTCATCGCATATTTCCACATAATGGTGCATGGGATAGTTTAGGCGGTTATACTGGGGTATTGATGATATATCTGATTCTCTCGGCTTTTTTCTATAAGTATAGGTATCAAAGGCTATTCCTTTTCTTTTCTCTATTTGGTTTCTCTATTATCCTAAAAAATTTTGGTTTTCCATTAATAGCCTGGCTTGGCAAACTTCCTCTATTAGATCAGTCCTGGAGTCCCCGTTGGGCAGGACCTGTGTGGACGTTTAGTTTAGCATGTGCTTCTGCATTAGGACTTCAGGCAATAATAGGGGCTAAATATAGAAAAAAAGTTCTACCGTGGGGAATTTCTTTTTTTCTTTTATTCATTATAGGCCTTCTTTCATACAAAACTACTTACTTTTCTCAATTCAAAGATTTAAATACTGACCAGCTTAAAGTGGTTTTGCCACCCATTTTAGGTGGATTGATAGTTGCTATTTTAACTATATTCACATTAACCTATATTTCTATCTATTCCAGAAATAAAAAAAGTCTACTCTATAGTATAATCTGCCTGGCTATTCTTGAATTGTCTTTCTATATCCCCAAGGGGATAGATTTTCCTTGGACAGTATATAAATTTGTTCCTTTTTTCTTAGGGGCTGGCACGGTTTTTTTATTGGCAAATGAGAAATGGAACTTAAGCATCGCAGGTATCATCCTGGTAGTTTTATCTTATGTATTTATTGACATAGAATCACCATATGGTTTTCCTGATAGATACAACCTTTTTAAAAAATCTGACTATATCAAGTTTTTGGAAGAAGATAAGGATTTCTTCCGTATAATCGCAGGGGGGGGGATTTTAATGCCTAATTTCCCAAGTGCCTTTAGATTATTTGATATAAGATATATAACTTCACTCTCCCCTGCAACTTATCAAAACTATGTTGACCAACACCTGTTAAAAAGCCCTCATGAATGGATTACAGATAGGTTGTGGTTTACGGGTTTACCTGATATACATAAATCTATTCCCCGGTCTATATATGATGAGATTAGAGATAATTTATTATACTATTCCTATTTAGGTGTGAAATATATAATATCAAATAATTATCAACTTTTGGGATTGCCATTGGTTTACGACAAAGAGGTTAAGATTTATAAAAATACCCATTATATTCCAAGGTTATATATTGCACATAAAATAGAATATTCTTCCACCTATCAAGAAGCTCAAAGTTTGATGGCTAAGACAATTTTTGATATAAAAGATACGGTCATCCTTGAAGAAGGGCCTCCGGAATGGTATAAATTTTCTACTGAAGAATATGCTAATAAGAAATATATTAACTCATTGGCAAGTATTGAAGAATATAGTCTTAATAGAATTAAGATTCAAGCGAGCCTAAAAGAGAATGGTATATTGGTTCTTACAGACCTTTTTTATCCAGGCTGGAAGGCTCATTCTGGCAATAAAGAGGCAAAGATATACCGTGTTAATGGATTAGTAAGAGGTATATTTCTTAAGAAAGGAAAGCACAGTATAACGTTTAAATATTCACCGTTTAGTTTTAGGATGGGTGTAGTCATATCAGGCCTTAGCCTTCTTTTAACTTTAGCCCTTGTGTTATTTTTAAGACCAAGATGCGTATAGATTGCAATGCGGGTATAGATTGCAATGCGGGTTTGCAATTAATTGCAAACCCGCATTGCAAAAAGTAATGATTTTGCGAAAAGTTTAATCTCCTAATCTGACAATTCTAACCAGGTTAGATGAATAAAATTCTACTTATAACCTTAAGCAATTTAGGCGATGCTGTGCTATCGCTTCCGGTGGCAGAAACGTTGCGGAAAAATTTTAATACTGCTAAATTAGATGTGGCAGTTGGGCCTAATGCATCTGAGGTATTTATCAGAGACCCACGGATAAATAAAGTATATATTTACAGAAAGGACTCAACCCTTAGAGAAAAAATTAAATTTATAAGACTTTTGAGAAATGAGAAATATGACTTAGTAGTGGATTTAAGAAATACCATTATCCCTTTTCTTATCCATCCAAGATACCAGGCGCCAGGCCCTTTTTCAAGATTCCCAAAACAAAATTTATATAAGAAAGAGGAGCATTTATGGAAATTGAGGCCATTGGGATTAAAGGTTTCGGGTGAATTCGATATATATATTTCAAAAGAAGATGAAGAGATTATAAATAAAAAATTATGTAACTGTGGAATAAAACCTACTGATATACTTATAGGAATTGCTCCCGGCTCGAAGAGTTTAATAAAGAGATGGAAGAAAGAGGGTTTTATGGAAGTTTGTAGAAGGCTTACGCTTGAGGATAATGTTCAGATAATTTTAATTGGCAATGAAAATGATAAGCCGATTGCAAAGGATATAAGAGATTCTATTCAAAATAATATCATTGATTGGACAGGTTCAACTACATTTGGCGAGCTCGTATCTCTAATAAAAAGACTGAAACTTCTGATTTCTAATGACAGCGCGCCTATGCATATCTCTGTTGCAGTAGGAACTCCTGTTGTGGCTATATTCGGGCCGACTGACCCAAAGGAGTATGGACCGAGAGGTGAACAAGATATAATCATAAGGAAAGACCTCAAGTGTTCTCCCTGTAAAAAGGCGGTATGTAAGTATAATCTGGAATGTATGAAGGGTATTTCTCCAGATGAAGTAGTCAAGGCAGCAAGAAAGATTTTGTATGACAGATTATAAATGTGAACCTGTTCAACCTACGCGGTTGAACAGGTTTGTCTATAGCGTCTATAGATGGGTTATAAAAGGATACTAATTACGAGGACCGACAGGATTGGCGATGTAGTGCTTTCTACGCCTGCTATCTCTGCAACAAGGGCTGCCTTTCCTGATTCATACATAGCAGTTATGGTAGCACCGCATGCAGAAGAGATTGTGCGACTAAATCCTTATTTAAATGAGGTTATAATCTTTGACAAAGATATTAAACACAGGGGAATTTTTTCTACGCTTAAATTTATAAAAGACCTCAGAAGAAAAAGATTTGAAATAGCATTAATATTGCATTCAACCAAAAGAGTAAATCTTATATGTTTTTTAGCAGGCATCCCAGAGAGGGTTGGATACGCAAGAGGAAAGTTAGATTTCTGTCTCACAAAGGCCTTAGAATATACAAAAAAATTTGGAGAAAAACATGAGATAGAATATACCTTGGACATACTACGGGAAACAGGTATAGAGGTAAATAAAAATTTTGAAATTTTTGTGCCTATTGAAAAAGAGGCCCAGGAGAAGATAGATAGGGTTTTAGAGTTAAATGGCGTCTTATCTGAGGATACCTTGATCGGAGTTCATCCAGGTGCGAGTTGCGTTTCCAAGAGATGGCCTATTGAAAACTTTGCAAGGCTTGCAGATAGATTGATAGAAGTCTTAAGGGCAAAGATTGTAGTTATATGTGGACCAAAACAAGTAGAATTTGGCGAAGGGATGATAGCTCTTATGCATAATAAGTCTATATCAATGTGCGGCAAGACCACTATTTCTGAACTTGCAGCACTCATTAAAAGGTGTAGCATTTTTATCTCAAACGATAGCGGTCCTGTGCATATTGCCTGCGGGGTTGGGACGCAGGTAATATCCATATTTGGAAGGAACGAGAAAGGCTTGAGTCCTACTCGGTGGAGACCTATCGGCAAAGACGATGTTTTTTTGCACAAGGACGTAGGTTGCACAGAGTGCCTTGCGCATAATTGCAAGAAGGATTTTTTGTGCCTGAAGGCAATAAGCGTGGATGAGGTGTTTGAACAGGCAAAAAAAATTTTAATTAAATGAGATTGATTTTTAAGATTTTGTTAATCCTTTTGTTTGGTGTCGTTGGTTGTGCTACGCCTGTAAAATATAGAGTGACTTATACGTCGACTGAGACGCCTTCTGTGAAACCTGAATCGGGTGCCTTGGTTCCGCCAGCAACGCTTCCAATCGAAGCCAAGATAATAGAGCCCAAAAAGACATTCAGGGTGGGTGAAAGATTGATATACAAGGCAGAGTGGCTTGGCATGGATGTAGGAACAGCGGAATTAAGGATTTCAGAGATTACAGAAATTAAAGGCATCAAATGCTATCATATTATCGGCAGGGCTTATTCGAGCAGCTTTATATCAAAACTATATAAGGTTGAGGATTATATAAGTGTCTATATTGATATGAATACGCTTCTGCCTGTTAAGGTTGAAAAGGTTCAAAGAGA
>JBBIOC010000001.1:0-33665 GCA_037443585.1 Candidatus Omnitrophota bacterium | reverse complement strand
TGTAAAATTAGGGTTTAAATTATGAAAGAGTCTTATGCAGTCGGCGTAGACTTTGGCGCAACATTTATCAAAATTGGATTGGTTGATAATCAAGGAAAGGTCTATTTTAAAAGGACTATCCCGACAAGTACTTATAAGACGAAAAAGACCTTAATAGAAATCCTTAGAAAAAATATAAATGATATAATCTCTCAATCACGAATAAAACTGAATAATATTATTGGAGTCGGTATTGGCGTGCCAGGTCTTGTTGATTCAAAGAAAGGCATTATCCATTATCTGGTCAATATAAGGGGCTGGAGGAATGTGAAATTGAAGAGAATCCTTGAGAAGAGATTAGGCTTGCCTGTGGCTATTGATAATGATGTAAATGTGGTAACCTTGGGCGAATTCAGATTCGGCGCAGGAAAGGGTTCTAAGAATTTAGTTTGTCTGACTTTAGGGACAGGCATTGGCGGCGGCTTAATCATAGAGGGCAGACTGTATAGAGGCAGTTCAATGGTTGCTGGAGAAATAGGTCACATCCCGATAAATGAATATGGACCTAAGTGCAACTGCGGTGGGAGTGCATGCATTGAAAGGTATGTAGGCAATAGATATCTTATTGAAGAGGCAAAAAGATTGCTGAAAAAAGAGCCTTCCAAGATAATTTCACAACTTGTCTCTGGAAGGCTTTCAAAACTTACCCCTGAGATTTTAACAAAAGCAGCAAGATTAAAAGATAGACTTGCAAAGAGAGTCTGGCGTGAGGCAGGCACAAGATTAGGAATCTGCCTCAGCGGCGTTATAAATCTTTTAAATCCTGAGAGGATAATAATTGGCGGCGGGATGAGCAAGGCAGGAAGGTTTGTTTTTGGCCCTGTAAGAGATGCTATCAGAGTCAGGGCAATGGCTTTTCCGCGAAGAGATGTCAAGATAGTCCCTGCCAAACTCGGGGAGGATGCAGGCATTATTGGTGCAGCTGAGTTAGTGCGAGAAAGATGTTAACCTGGTTAAAGATTTTTTTTAAATTTTTTTTATTATTTTCCCTTTGTAATCTGACAATTCTAACCAGGTTAGAATCTGTGTTTGCTCAGGAAGAGATGAAGAAGCGGCCAATCGAAGTCAATGGCGAAGTGGTGGAATATTTTCCTGAAGAAAAAAAGGTAGTGGGCTCTGGGAATATAGTTATTGAATACGAGGATGCAAGACTTACCTGTGACAGGGTAGTTGTCTTTATGGATACAAAGGATGTAGAGGCAGTAGGGAATGTGGTTTTAAAAGGGCTCATCGGGGTCTTGAAAGGCGAACGAATTAATTATAATTTTGGTACAAAAAAGGGAATAATTTTAAACTCAGAAGCAAGCCTTGGCGAATGGCGGGCAGTTGGAAAAGAGGTCCAGATAAAATCTGAAAAGGAATTTGAGGTAAAAGAAGGCTATATCACAAGTTGCGACCTGCCAAACCCCCATTACAGGATTCGCTCAAAGAATATAACAATCTACCCTGATAATAAAGTTGTTGCAAAGAATGTAGTCATGAGCGTTGGAAATCTCCCCTTACTTTATCTACCTTCATATAACTATTCCTTAAAAGCAGATTGGCCTTCTATTTCAGCCCTGCCTGGCAGAAAGAAGGATTGGGGAGCATTCCTGCTTACAAATTATAGGTATAATATAAACGATGATAATAAGATAAACCTGCGCCTGGATGAACGAGAGAACTGGGGCCTGGCTGAAGGCCTGGATTTTAAATATCTTTCACATAATTTTGGCGGTGGACTATTGCGGTTCTATTATACTTTTCAGAGGGATAGAGCGCGTTCAGATGGTTCGAGGGGGGAGGAGCAACGTTACAGGGCCCAAGTCAGGCATAGATGGGATATAGACCCTTCAAAGTATGCACTATTAGAATACCATGAACTCTCTGATGCTAATTTTACAAAGGACTTTTTTTACAGGGAAGAGTTTGAGAAGGATTCAACCCCTGAATCATATCTCTATCTTTTAGATACTCAATCAGACTATTCTTTGAGTCTATTAACAAAGAAACGCGTTAATAGGTTTCAGACTGTTACTGAGCGCCTGCCAGAGGCAAAGCTTGATATAAAGAGTCAGAGGTTATGGGATACACACCTTTATTATAAAGGGGATACCAGCATTGCGAATCTAAATAAAAAGAATGGAGATTCAAGCGATGATTCGGACGTAGCGAGATTTGATACATACAATGAAATCTCTTTTGCACCTGACAGGATAAAAGGCGCATTGAATGTTGTCCCTTTTATTGGGACAAGGCAGAGTTTTTATAGTAAGGCTCTGAATGGGGATGAGGATAAGACAAGAGGGGCATTTTATACAGGTGTGGATTTGAGTACAAAATTATATAAGACTCATAATTATTCAGGAAACCCTTTAGGCATCCAGATAAATAGATTGCGCCATATCTTAACACCCACCTTAGAGTATAAATATATCCATGAGCCAACTATCTCAGCTTCAGAGCTTCAGAATTTTGATGACCTAGATACACTTGCCAGAAAGAATATATTTACCTTTGGCTTTGAAAATAAATTACAGACCAAAAGATTAGAGAAAGGCGCTTTAAGAAATTATGAGTTAGGTTATCTTCTGATAACTGGCGACTACCTTTATAAGTCTGAAAAAGGTAGTGAATTTTCTAACTTTTATGGAGACCTTGAGTTTATTCCGTATAATTGGTTGCGGATAGAATCAGATACAAAGTATGACCCCCCTTCAAAGGATTTCCAGAACTGGAACCTTGATATATATTTAGACAAGGGGGAGGATTTGAGAATTGGTTTTGGTTCAAGATACTGGCAGAATTCAGAACACGAGTTGACAGCTGAAGTAATATATAGGCTTAATCCACAGTGGGCTTTCAGGACATTTACTCGATTTGATTTAAAAGAGGTAACCTCAACAGGAGGAAAGGATATAAATAGGTTTGGGGAGAGGGAGGTTTCCATCACAAAAGACCTCCACTGCTGGATAGGTGAATTTACATTTACTGTGGACAGGGATTTAGGGACAGCATTTTATTTTACAATGAAACTCAAGGCCTCTCCGAAATTGCCATTTGCATTTAAGGATTATTACCGTAGGCCGAAATAGCAAGGTGTCTATATGAAACTCTGTGTAATTGGAGCAGGATATGTTGGTTTGGTGACAGGGGCTTGTTTTGCAGATTTAGGAAATCATGTAATATGCGTTGACAGCGATACAAAAAAGATTCAGATGCTTAAGAAATCGATTATGCCTATATATGAGCCTGGGCTTGAAGAAATGGTGAAGAGATGCGTTAAGGAAAGAAATCTTAAATTTTCGACCAGTATCAAAGAAGGAGTCCGAAATTCTGAGATTATCTTTATTGCAGTTGGGACGCCTTCAAGGCCAAACGGCGAAGCAGACCTCTCTTATGTTGAGAATGTTGCACGTCAGATTGCTAGGTACATCACCTCTTACAAACTTATTGTTGAAAAGAGCACAGTTCCAGTAGAAACAGGGAGATGGGTCGAGCATACTATTAAGATTAATATAAAAAAGAAGATAAAGTTTGATGTTGCCTCAAACCCAGAGTTTCTAAGGGAGGGCTCTGCAATCGAAGATTTTATGCATCCTGAGAGAATAGTAATAGGTGTTGAATCAAAGAGAGCTGAGGAGCTCATTTTGAATCTTTATGAGACCTTCAATGTGCCTATTGTTATAACAAATATAAAGAGTGCTGAGATAATAAAACATGCTTGCAATTCATTTCTTGCAACAAAGCTCTCTTTTATAAATGCAGTAGCGAATATCTGCGAGCGCTCTGGGGCGGATATTACAAAGGTGGCAGAGGCGATGGGCTATGATAAAAGGATAGGCCGACAGTTTCTAGAAAGCGGCATAGGTTATGGCGGTTCCTGTTTTCCAAAGGATGTGGATGCCTTTATCCAGATAGCTGCAAAATTGGGATATGATTTTGGTCTGCTCAAAGCGGTTAAAAAGATTAATAATGAGCAGAGGGCTTTTTTTATAAGAAAGATTGAAGAATCGCTCTGGATTTTGAAGGATAAAAGAATAGGGATTTTGGGCCTTTCGTTTAAACCAGGCACAGATGATTTGAGGAATGCACCTTCTATCAACATAATCAATTCTCTCTTAGAAAGCGGCGCAAAGATAAAGGCCTATGACCCACAGGCTATGGAAAAGGCAAAACTTATTCTAAAGAAGGTAGAATTCTGTAGAAATCCATATGAGGTGGCTAAGAGTAGTGATGCCCTTGTAATAGTAACAGAATGGAATGAGTTTAAAGAATTAGATTTTCGCAGAATAAAAAAATTGCTCAAACAGCCATTGATTATAGATGGAAGAAATATATATGAACCCGAGAAGATGAAAGAGATGGGGTTTAGGTATGTCTCGATAGGTAGGTCATAAATGATAAAAGGCGTGAAGATTAAAAAACTAAGAATTATTCCTGATGAGCGCGGAAGGTTGATGGAGATTTTGCGCAATGACGATGAGATATTTCAGAGATTCGGACAGGTATATATAACGACCGCTAAGCCTGGAGTAGTCAAGGCCTGGCATTGCCACAAAAAACAAACTGATAATTTTGCCTGTGTATCTGGTATAATAAAACTTGCCTTATACGATGATAGAAAAGATTCGCCCTCACATAAAGAATTGAATGAATTTATTATGAATTTAGATGAACCTATTCTCATACAGATTCCGCCTAATGTTTATCATGGTTTTAAATGTATCAGCAATACAGAGGCAATCGTCATAAATGTGCCAACGCTTCCTTATAATAGAGAAGAACCTGATGAGTATAGGATAGATGCGTTTGAGAATGATATACCTTATGACTGGAGAAAATCATGAAAGGTGTCATACTTGCCGGTGGGCTTGGAAAGCGGCTTGAGCCGCTCACGCGCATAACAAATAAGCATCTCTTGCCCGTTTTCCGAATGCCAATGATATATTATCCGATTCAAACCTTGGTTGATGCAGGAATAAGAGATATTTTAATAGTTACTGGTGGAAATCACGCAGGTGAATTTTTAAGGCTTTTAGGGAATGGAGCAGAATTTGGGCTCAAGCACTTAAATTATACATATCAGAAGGGCGAAGGCGGGATTGCAGAGGCATTGGGCCTCGCAGAGCATTTTGCAGATAATGGAAAGATAGTTGTAATCTTAGGGGATAATTTAATTGAAAAAGGCATAAAAAGATATGTTGAGGATTTTAAGAAACAGCCAAAGGGCTCAAAGATTATATTAAAGAAGGTCGATGACCCGGAGCGTTTTGGCGTAGCAGAGGTAAAGGGAAATAGAATCATAAAGATAACTGAGAAGCCTAAAAAGGCAAAGTCAAATCTAATTGTCACTGGTATCTATATGTATGACTCAAGGGTCTTTGAGATAATAAGGAACATAAAACCTTCTAAGCGGGGGGAACTAGAGATTACCGATGTAAATAATGACTATATTGCCCATAACGAGATGACATTCGATATATTGGATGGCTGGTGGACCGATTGCGGCACGCACGAATCGCTATTGCGGGCAAATAATCTAGTAGCCAAGAAACAAAAAAGTTTACATTTTTGACAGTGACAGAAATGTAAACTTTTTAGGGGTGTAGAAAATATATGAAGTTACTTGTAACAGGCGGATGCGGTTTTATTGGGTCAAATTTTATACGGCATATCCTCAATAGATATCCTGACTATAAAGTCATAAATTTGGATAAACTTACCTACTGTGGGAATTTGGAAAATCTCTGCGAGTTAGAGAAAGACTCACGGTATAGATTTATTAGGGGGGACATCTGTGATTTTGAGCTGGTCAAGAAAATTTCTAAAGGGTGCGATGCAATCTTGAATTTTGCTGCTGCAACCCATGTAGACCGTTCAATCATTGACCCATCAGATTTTATACACACAAATGTAAAAGGAACACAGGTTCTCTTGGAGGCTGTTAAAACAAATAAACTTACACTAATTATTCAAATAGGGACTGATGAGGTCTATGGCAGTATTGCAAGCGGCTCTTTTAGGGAGACTGACCCACTTCATCCCAACAGCCCCTATGCCGCATCAAAGGCAGCTGCAGACCATCTTGCACTCGCTTACTATACTACCTACAGAGCCCCTGTAATTATTACAAGGTCGAGCAATAATTTCGGCCCATATCAGTATCCAGAAAAGATTATCCCGCTTTTTATAACAAACCTTCTTGAAGATAAAAAGGTTCCATTGTACGGCGATGGTTTGAATGTCCGTGACTGGCTTTATGTTAAGGATAATTGTGAAGCAATAGATTTAGTACTGCACAAAGGCAGGATTGGCGAGATTTATAATATTGGCGGTAGTTTTGAAATTCCAAACATAAAACTTACCGAACTCATATTGAAGTTTCTTAGAAAACCCAAGAGATTTATACAATATGTAAAAGACAGGCCTGGTCACGATAGGCGGTATTCACTTGATTCAACAAAGATAAGTGGTCTTGGGTGGAGTCCAAAACACAATTTCGAGTTTAGCCTGAAAGAGACAATAGATTGGTATAGAAAAAACCCTAAATGGTGGAGGAGGCTTAAAGGTGTTTGAAAAGACTAAAGAGAAATTATTAAATAAAAAGGCAAGGATAGGCATTATTGGGCTGGGTTACGTCGGGCTACCTTTGGCAGTTGAATTTGCAAAGGCAAACTTTTCTGTAACAGGCGTAGATACAGATAAAGAGAGAATTCTTAGGATTAATAAAGGCCTTTCCTATATTCTGGATGTCTCCTCAGAGGAAGTTAAGGCTCTGGTATCAAAGAAAATCCTCAAAGCCCAATCTGATACAGAGATTCTAAAAGAGATGGACGTCATAATAATATGCGTGCCTACGCCTTTGCGCAAGACCCGCGAGCCTGATATCTCATATATCATCTCTGCAACTGATGAGATTGCTAAGAACTTAACAAAGGGAAAACTTATAGTCCTTGAAAGCACTACCTATCCTGGGACAACAGAAGAGGTGATTCTGCCAAAATTAGATTCGCAAGATTTCAAGGCCGGCAGGGATTTTTTTCTTGCCTTTTCGCCAGAGCGGGTGGACCCGGGAAATAAGATTTATAAGACTAAGGATATTCCTAAAGTCGTAGGTGGCGTTACCAAGAATTGCACTGAACTTGCAAGACTTTTATACAGTCAGATAATAAATGAGGTTATTGCGGTTTCTTCAACGAGGGTTGCTGAGATGGTAAAGCTTTTAGAGAATACATACCGCATAGTAAATATAGGTCTGGTAAATGAGATTGCGCTTATGTGCAACAAATTAGGGATTGATGTGTGGGAGGTGATTAATGCTGCAAAGACAAAACCATTTGGGTTTATGCCTTTTTATCCCGGGCCAGGCATAGGCGGACATTGCATCGGGATAGACCCCATATATCTTTCCTGGAAGGCACGCATGCACGGCTTTGAGGCGCGTTTTATTGAATTGGCTTCACAGATAAACTCATATATGCCAAATTTTGTAGTTGAAAGGATTGCGAGCGGCCTGAATGAGAATTCAAAATCATTAAAGGGTTCCCAGATTCTAATATTGGGGGTGACATATAAAAAAGACGTAAGCGATACAAGAGAATCGCCTGCGCTTGAAATAATTACACTACTTCAAAAAAAGGGCGCAGAGGTATCTTATCATGACCCATTTGTTCCAAGGCTTCAGGTTAATGGGATGAGCCTTGAATCAGTAAAATTGACTAAAAAGGATTTAAGCTTAAAAGATTGCACAGTGATTATTACAGACCACTCTGAATTGGATTATAAGTTTGTCCTTGATAATTCCAAACTTATTGTAGATACGCGGAATGTGCTGAAGGAGTTTAAGGATAAAAAAATAGTAAAGATATAGTCAGACTATGGGAGTCCGACTCCCATAGTGAATATTATGAGATTTCTTGTTACTGGTGGTGCGGGTTTTATTGGTTCGCATATAGTAGATGCCTTAGTCAGAAATGGCGATAAGGTTATAGTCTTAGATGACTTCAGCTCAGGAACTCGCGAGAATCTCAGCGAAGTGCTGGATAAGATAGAGCTTATAGAAGGAGATATAAGAGACAAGGATATTGCAAGAAGGGCTGTTCAAGGCATAGATTATATCTTTCATCAGGCTGCGCTGCGCTCTGTGCCGAAATCTTTGGAGAACCCCTTTCTTTATAATGATGTCAATATAAATGGCACTCTTACTATATTACAAGCTGCTTTAGAAGCGAAGGTAAAGAGGTTTATCTTTGCCTCTTCCAGCTCTATCTATGGCGAGACTGAAAAGCTTCCCGAGCAAGAGGATTTTTATCCTCAACTCATCTCTCCTTATGCTGCCACAAAATTAGCTGGCGAGCATTATTGTCGGATATTTTCTAAGGTTTTTGGCCTTGAGACAGCATCCCTGCGTTACTTCAATGTCTTTGGCCCGCGCCAGAGCTTAGAGAATCAATATGCTGTAGTAATACCTAAGTTTATTACCTGTATGTTAAAAGATGAGCCTCCGCCCATTCACGGCGATGGCAGACAGACCCGTGATTTTACTTATATTGATAATGTGGTTGAGGCAAATCTGAAGGCTGCTTTTGCTTCAAATATATCAGGGGAGGTCTTTAATATAGCCTGCGGCAAGGCTATCTCAGTCCTCGATATAGTAAAAACCTTAAATAAGATTCTAAAAAAGGATATAAAGCCCCGATTTACCCCGCCACGTCCTGGCGATGTTAAGCACACTCTTGCAGATATTACAAAGGCAGAAAGACTCCTTAAGTTTTCCCCAAAGATTGACTTCGAAGAAGGCCTCAGACTTACTCTTCAATACTTTTCTGAGGCAGCCCGCAACCCTTAAATTTCAAACCCTTAAATTTCTATTGACTTATATGATAATTTTGCATAAAATATGAATTCGCCTAATTAAAGGCCTATAATCAACTAAAATTGGCCATATCTATTTAAAAGGAATCCCTGCTTTGTCAAAGGCAGCCCTAATTACAGGTGGGGCAGGGTTTATTGGCTCCCACCTCTGTGACCGTTTAATAAAAGAAGGCTATAAGGTAGTCTGCATGGATAACCTTATCACAGGCTCTTTAGCTAATATATCCCACCTAAAAGGCCATCCCAATTTTGAGTTCATCAATCACAATGTCTGCGAATATATTGATATTGAAGACGAACTTGATTGCGTACTTCATTTTGCCTCGCCGGCAAGCCCTATTGACTATATAACTTATCCGATTCAGACGCTAAAGGTGGGTTCCTTAGGCACTCACAACGCACTCGGGGTTGCAAAGGCAAAGAATGCTAAATTTTTACTGGCCTCAACATCAGAGGTCTATGGCGACCCAACAGTCCACCCTCAACCTGAAGAATACTATGGCAATGTCAACTGCATTGGTCCTCGTGGGGTTTACGATGAGGCAAAGCGTTTTGCTGAAGCTATCACAATGGCATATCACAATGCCCATCATTTAAAGACATATATAGCACGTATATTTAATACAAGTGGGCCAAGAATGAGAAAGGGTGATGGAAGAGCGATTCCCACTTTTATAACTCAGGCATTAAAGGATGAGCCTATTACAGTTTTTGGCGATGGCATACAGACGCGCAGTTTTTGTTTTATCTCAGATCTGGTTGAAGGAGTCTTTAAATTACTCAATTCAGAGGTTCATATTCCTATAAATTTAGGCAATCCGCAGGAGATAAGTATCTTAGAGCTTGCCCAGATAATAAAGGCTCTCACAAATTCAAAGAGCGAGATTAAATTTAACAAACTGCCAGTGGATGACCCAAAACAGCGCAGGCCAGATATTACTAAGGCAAAAAAATTTTTAGGCTGGGAGCCGAAGGTCAATTTAGAAGAGGGATTAAAAGAGACTATAAAGTGGTTCGCCGAATCAGCATCTTGATATTATGCACTACAATTCTGATACCACCTTTAATATGGGCAAACCCTTCAGTGGATGTGCCGCTTAGGCACTGGAGCTACGATGCGATAGAGAAACTTGCAATCGTTGGACTCTGCGACATAGCTGATATAGGCGCTCGGCCAGTCTCTCGAATAAAGATGGCTTATATAATAAAGAGCGCCATTGAGAAGGCAAGGGACTACAACATAGATTTTGACTGGCAAGCTCAAGAGTATTATGAGACGCTTCTTTATGACTTAATAGAAGAATTTCGCGAAGAGCTTATAACAATAGGTGTTGAGGTAGCTGTAAACCACGATGGGGGCCCAAAAAAATATAGATTCAAGATTGCAGACCCGATAAGAATAGAGAAATTATATACAAAATTAGACATAGATCAGGCGCTCTTTGAAAATAAGGATGGTTGGAAGCCGAAGGATGGTTTTAACATCCGCGCAAGGATTACATCATGGGCAAAGGCAGCGAATTTTTTTGCTGTATCGCTTACGCCAGGCATTCGTTATAGCAGAGAAGACACTGACGCAGATTTTGAAAATGCGCATATAAGGGTTAGCCACCCAAGGCTCAACCTTGAGTTGGCTTTGGGCCGGAATTCTATGTGGTGGGGGCCTGGATTCCACGGCTCGCTTCTAATGACTGATAATGCATTTCCTTTGGATATGGTCAGATTGAATAATAAGACGCCTTTTCGGCTTCCGTGGATATTCCGAAGACTGGGCAGGTTCAATGGTATCTTCTTTGTATCGAGGCTTGAAGAGAAGCGCGCTGTTCCAAATGTATCTGTTGCTGGCTGGAGGCTTGACTACACCCCCTGGGGTTTTTTAAAGTTCGGCGCAGGACATATACTTATGTTTGGGGGAAAGGGCGTCAAGCGGCTTGGATTTGCAAATTTTATAAGTTCTGCATCTTTGGTATTTAGCCCTGCAGGAGGCGAGACAGAGACTGAAAATCACATAATCTCTGGGGATATTCAATTATTTTTAAGACGGATTGACCGCTTCCTGCCGATTGCAACAGGCGCAAAATTATACATAGAAGGCGGTGCTGAGGATGAAGCAGGAAATATTCCAAAGATTCTTGCAGGGATTATTGGGGCGTTTTTTACAGATATTTTTAAAGTCCCTGGACTTGATGGAAAGATAGAATATGCAAGATTTGAGTCTGGCTGGTATCAGCATTTTAGATATACTTCAGGGTATACCCACAGAGGAAACATAATTGGCCATCACGTCGGAGAAAATGCTGACGACTTTGCAATATCAGGCATAGCCCATTTTCCAAATGAGGCAAAATTGACTGGTACTATAAGCCACCAGCGACGGGGATTAAATAGCGCTTTAATTGAAACCACTGATGAGATTCGTTTAGAATTTTCTTTGATAAATGGGCTGAAGCAGTATAATATTGAGAATATCGACATAAGTATTTCTTATGAATTTGAGCGGATTAATAACTACCAGAATACGTCGAAGTCTGTGAGGAATCATTTTTTAGGTGTGGAGGTAAGTCGAAAATTCTAAACCAAAAGGAGGGGGAAGATGTCCAAAAAAATCTTAAATCCAACGCTTTTAGTTTTGGTTCTGTTTTTAACAACTGTAGTCTTGCCGCCTGATTTACTTTCTTTTGAAAAGAAGCCAGAAATTCTGCAGCCAGCTGCCTTTCAAAATATTCGCTGCCCAAACTGCGGTATGGAGTTTTTCTATACACCGGGCAAGGACGGGCTTTATACAAGCTGGATAATGCACCAGATTGCAGAACCTGAATCCCCTGCTCCAGTTGAGACTGAGGTAGGTTTGCCAAAAGGTCCAAAAGAAAAAGTTACAAAAGAAGAAGCCTTCAATATAATAGATTTTAAAAAAGAAGAACCAGCAAGGTTTGAGGCTGAAAAACCCAAATTTAAGCTTTTTCAGATGCTTACCTGTCCCTACGATGGCTATAAATTTTATCCTGAAAAAGAGAAGATAGCAGAGGAATTATTTGCAAAAGAACTCAGCGAGACGCCTTCTCCCATTGAAGCAAGCTTTACAAAGAATATACCCTTTGGCGTTTCAAAGGAGTTAAGCCAGTTTGGTTATGAGCTATTTGCTACACCCATTGAGCCTTCTTTAGAATCAGCACCCGAAGAACCGGAACTCAAGACTGCCTTTGGGAAACTGAAGAGTACCTTTGTGGCAGAGCCTGCTGTCGGATTTGACAAAGGTTCTTTTCTGCCTACAGTTACAATTCCTGTAAACCCTGATTATATACTTGGACCTGGTGATACGCTTATTATAAATATCTGGGGAAGCGTCCAGGAATCTTTTCCTATAACTATAGATGCTGAAGGAAAGATACTTCTGCCAAAGGCAGGGCCATTGTATCTTTGGGGTCTAAAGTTTGAAGAGGCCGAGAATCAGATTCGCGGACGGTTGAATCAATTCTATACAAATTTTAATGTGGATGTATCTATGGGCAGGCTGCGCAGTATTCGTGTATTTGTGTTAGGTGAGGTAAAGAAGCCAGGTGCTTATATCTTGGGTTCTCAGTCTACTGTATTCCATGGGCTTTATGCTGCAGGCGGACCTACAAAATTAGGGACATTGCGAAGAATAAAGCTGGGCCGTTCAAATGGCACACAGCAGGAGATTGACCTATATCCCTTGTTATTAAAAGGAGATAAGACTCAGGACCCCAGGCTTCAACCAGAAGATACAATATTTGTCCCAACTATTGGCGATGTAGTCGGCATAACAGGCAATGTAAAAAAACCTGCAATCTATGAGACGAAGAGTGAGATTTTACTGAGTGACTTAATGGATATCTCTGGTGGAATCACCCCTGTAGGAAATCTTCAGCGGCTTCAGGTTGAGCGCATAAAGGACCAGGAGCGCAGGGTTGTTCAAGATATGGAGCTCAAAACCCTTCCGAATGGAGAAATCTCGCTTAAAGATATAAGTCTTAAAAATGGAGACCTTGTGCTTGTTTCGCCTATTGTTAGGCTACGCCATAATTTTGTAACAGTCATCGGAAATGTAGAGCATCCTGGTGACTACGGTCTGACAAAGGATATGACAGTCAGGGACCTTATGGACCGCGCAAAGGGATTCCTTCCGGGCACCTATTTTCCTCGTGCTGAAATAGCAAGGGTCAGTGTTGAGCGCACCCGAGAGATTATTCCAATAGACCTTCATAAGGTTATGGCTGGCGATAAAACAGAGAATTTGAAACTTTCAGAATGGGATATACTCCTAATCTATTCAGAGTCGGATATTAAGCCTTCTGCATTTGTTGAGATAGATGGTGCAGTAAACAGGCCGGGTCAATATGAAATCTCCCCTAATATGAAGGTTTCCGATCTAATCTTTAAGGCAGGGGGGGTTAAGTCTGGTGAGGTCGTTAAGATAGGAGAGCTTTTTCATATAATTCCAGACAAACAGCCGGTAGTTCGAGATATCAAATTGATAAAAAAGGGCAACAGGACCATCGTTGATAAAGATATATTCTTAAAAGAAGGGGATAAGTTATTTATCCGCTCAGAACCAAAGTTGACTGAAAAAAGGCTTGTAATAGTTGAAGGGGAGGTAAGATTTCCTGGAGAATATGCAGCACAGGAAGGCGAAACCCTTAGTTCCCTTATCGAGCGCGCAGGAGGTTTTACAAAGGATGCATTTTTAGATGGTGCTGTATTTACGCGGCAGTCTATCAAGGAAGCACAGGAGAAGATGCGGCAGACCTTCCTGGAAAGAGAAAACAGGGCAATCTTAGAAGAGCAGCAGGCGCTTGCCTTACGCGCAGGAGGGAATATTGATATTGCTAGTGTAACAGAGTCTTTAAAGATTCACAAAGAGATTGTAGATATGATTGCTTCTGCTGAGATTGAAGGACGGATGGTTATAAAACTTAAAGACCCTAAGGAAATAAAAGGCACAAAAGATGATATATTGCTTGAGAATGGCGATACATTAAAAATCCCGCAGACACCTTCAGCAGTTACTGTAATAGGCAGTATCAATAACCCAACTGCAGTCCCATATGAAGAGAAAAAAGGTATTGAGTACTATATTCAAAAAACAGGCGGCCTTACAAAGCACGCTGACAAATCTGGCATCTATGTTATCCGTGCAAATGGCGAAGCAATCAGCAAGTTTATGATGGCAAAAGAGGTGAAACGTGGCGATACTATAGTAGTGCCCCAAGAGTTTAAATACTGGGCTCCTCCAGGCACACTCTTGAAGGACACAGTCCAGATACTTTCACAGGTGGCACTTGGCGTAGGCATCATCGCTACATTGGATTAAATTTAAGGTGTAGTTGCCCCATTTATGGGGCAGGGCGAATTAAAAACTATGGGAGTCCGCCTCCCCTCCGCCTCCCCCATAGATAAGAAAAAGAGCGGATTATTTTGATTTATAGGAATGAGTTATGGAAAATAGAAAGATAGAGAAAGTATTCAAAGTAATAAATAAAATGTATCAAGAAGGATTATTTAAGAACTACGCTATTGGAGGTGCAGTTGCTACAATTTATTATACCGAACCTTTTGCTACTAAAGATATTGACATTTTTTTTATTCCACTCAAAAAAAAGATAATACTATTGACACCTTTCTATGATTTCTTATTAAAGAAAGGATATAAGACATACAAAGAATACATTATGATAGGGGATATACCAATTCAGTTTATCCCTGCAAGCACTGAATTAGAGAAAGAGGCAGTTAAAAATGCAATTTCTGTGAAATATAGAAATATTGAAGTGAAAATCTTAAAACCTGAATATTTGATAGCGATATTCTTGAAAGTTTATAGGCCAAAGGACAGGGACAAATTGATAAGACTTTTAGACCAAACAAAAATTGATAAAACTTTCCTATCAGATATCTTAAGAAGGAACGGATTAGATAAAAAGTTTGATGAATTTATGGAGAGATATTATGGATAGTGTAATTGCAAAGAATCAAAAAGATATTGAGAGGTATAGACAGAAAATTTTCAGATCAAAAGAAGAATGTCGTAAAATATTTGCAAAAGAGAGTTTTGAAAAAAAGATCAGGATTGCATTCGGGTTGTATGAAAGAGCTAAATTTTTTAAAAAATTCAAATCAGAGGGTTAAATCGTTGTGTAAGCCCTTTATATATCTTTACAGTATAGGAAAGTATAAAATACACAGATGGGCACAGATGAAAAGATACAAGATGATCACAGATGGATTTATCTGCGATCATCTGTAAAAGCGTATAGTTTAACTGGCAATCTGCGATCATCTGTGAAATTAGCCGAGCCGAAGGCGAGGGCTAATTTAACGTCAAAGGCAAGCCAAGAAGGGAAGGCACAGGTAAATTATAGGTTTAGATAAATTATGAAAAAAGCCCTAATCACAGGTATTACTGGCCAGGACGGCTCCTATTTGGCAGAGTTTCTTTTAGAAAAGGGCTATGAGGTTCACGGCATTGTCAGGCGCGTAGCGCTTGAAGACCCTGAACACAGACTCTGGCGGATAAGGCATATCTTAAATAAATTGATTCTACACCCTGCTTCTTTGGAAAGTTATGCAAGTCTATTTAATGTTGTAGAGAAGGTCAAGCCAGACGAATGTTACCATTTAGCAGCTCAGAGTTTTGTAAGTTATTCCTTCGAAGACGCCTTCTCTACGATTAACACAAATATTAATGGGACACATTTTATCTTATCGGCTATTAAACAAAAAGCACCTGATTGCAAATTTTATTTCGCAGCAAGTAGTGAAATGTTTGGGTTGACAAAACAAACCCCTCAAAATGAAAATATACCTTTTCACCCTCGTTCTCCATATGGCATCTCTAAAGTTGCTGGCTTTGATTTAACCCGGAATTATCGGGAATCCTACGGACTCTTTGCCTGTAATGGGATACTCTTTAATCACGAGTCCCCCAGGCGCGGATTTGAGTTTGTTACTCGTAAAATAACTAATGCAGTAGCTGAGATTAAAGCAGGACAGAGCAAAGAATTAAGACTCGGCAATTTAGATGCAAAGAGAGACTGGGGATATGCTAAAGATTATATTGAAGCAATGTCCCTTATGCTTCAACAGGACAAACCCGATGACTACGTAATCGCCACTGGCGAAACCCACTCAGTCAAAGAATTTGTAGAATTGGCATTTAGTCACGTTGGTCTTAATTGGAAAGATTATGTTGTAATAGACAAAACCTTATATCGCCCTGCTGAAGTTTACGAATTAAGAGGCGACTTTAGCAAAGCCAAAAGAGTCCTTGGCTGGCAACCAAAGGTCAATTTTGAAAAGTTAGTTAAATTAATGGTTGATGCAGATACGAGGAGAATTCAAAGATGAAACAATACTTAACCGACATACTGCAATATTATGAAATTTTGAAAATTTAATAAAAATGATGGCAAAGGGAGATTTTGAGAGATACAGGAGGGGATATGGAATATGAAATTGGCATTTTCTATTATTTTAATATCTTCAAAAAAAATTACAAAATGATTCTTTTTTTGATAGTTCTTGCTGCTTTTTTTGGTTTTTTAAGTGGAATAATTAAAAAACCATCATATACTTCAAGGTGTTCGATATTGTTAACAGAAAGTTCGGGCACAACAACGTCTGCCTTTGGCAGATTCCTTGGCCTTCCTGAGCTTTCATTCAGTAGTTCTTCAGCAAATACTATAATCTCCATTGTGAAAAGCAGGAGGATGCTCGATGACATCTATTCAAATTTTAAAGAGCTAAGCAGAATTTCCAATTTTAAACTTAAGTTAGAGGCCTTTGATACAAAACAGGGCACGCTTATAATCGAAGTAAAAGGTCGCGAACCAAAACTGGTCTCAGAGATTGCTAATTTCTGCATCAAAAATTTAGATGTAATAAATGCTGAATTGAACATAACCCCTCAACGTCCAATGGTAAAGGTTCTCGATCCGGCTATCCCTGCTACAAGACCAGACCCAAGACATATACTCAAGCGTATAGCCATAGCAGCAATCTTTGCATTCTTTATAGCCGTTCTCTTTGCCTTTGGCGCAGAATACTTTAAGACCTGGACATCTATAAAAAAATAAAAAATTGAAGATTCAGTCATTAACATTTATAAGAACTTATAAAAAGATATGGATTTTAATTGCAGGCGCACTAATCACAATTTTATTCAGTTTGTTGCCTTTAGAATATTCCTTTCCATTTCTGATTGTCGCTGGAGGATTATTAGCAGGCATCATTATAATATCATTTGATTGTCCAGAGGAATTTGATAGCATTTTCTTTTTATTTATTGCGGGTTTTTTAATCAGAATTTTAATATCAGTCTTTTTATATTTTATTATGTCAATTTTGCAAAGAGATGAAGGCTTTTTTTTTGGAGATGGATACAATTATTCTTTAAACGGATGGGCGATTTCTCAGCTCTGGGATAGAGGAATAGAAGTTAATAAAATCAATTTTGTTCCAAATTTTGGTTCTGCAAGTGGGACAGTTAGTAATTATGATTTCTTTAATGCGATTGTTTATTCAATCACTGGTTATAGCCCCTTCTCCTTATTTTTTATAAATTGCCTTGCAGGTAGCCTGCCAATTATACTTATCTTTATTATCTCAAACAAGATATTTAATAGAGAAATAGCACTGTTTGCAAGTGCATTTTACACCTTTTGGCCTTCTCTTATTCTCTGGTCTACTCAGAACCTGAAGGACCCCATAACTAATTTAGCAATACTATCCTTTTTATATTTTTTGCTTAAATTGCGATACAGTTTTAAAATTAGTTCTTTTTTTTCTTCTTGTTTCTGCTTGGTAATTTTATATTATTTACGAATCAACACTATTGCCCCCCTTTTTTTATTATACTTAATTTATTTTTTATTTTTCATCAGGATTAAAAAAGAAATAAAGTTAGCAATTATAATCTTTCTAGCAATTATAACCTTTGCTGTATCCAGACAGATTTTTACAAATTACCTTAACGCTAGTTTTTTTGAAACAATCAGCACAGAAAGACAATTGAGGTCATATGGCAGGCTTGCTTATTTTTCAAATTTTAAAATTTTTTCTTTAGGAAGCCTTTTGGTCTATTTACCATTAGGACTTTTTGCAGTCTGGTTTGCACCTTTTCCATGGCAGGTCTTTTCTTTAAATCAAATTTTTGCTGCTCCGGAAATGCTCGCCTGGTATTTATTATTGCCTTTTGCTATAAAAGGTATGCGCCTTGCGATAAAAAATAAAATAAAGGATAGCTATTTACTCATTGCCACAATTATAATCTTTAGTATTCTTTTAGCAATTTACGAGGGGAATGTTGGAACTATGTATAGACATAAAGCAATAGTCGTTATGTTGACTTTCATATTTATAGGTCTGGGTTTACATTCAAGGCTTTATACTAATTCGTATTCATAATTGATTTAAATAGCTATGAGAATTCTTTTGATTAATCCCCCCTTTGAAAGACTGAAAGGTATAGGAAATATCTATTTTCCTTTAGGTCTGGGATATATTGGCGCGGTTGCAAAGTTAAAAAAGTGCGAGGTAATGCTTTATAATGCAGAATTACCCAGTGCCTCTGAAGTGGTTTCTTATAATTTAAGTTACAAAGATGCCTTAAATGGCCACTTTAAATATACAGAAGCATTAAAAAATAGAGGACACTATGTATGGAAAGAGGTCTATGAGGTTGTTGAAAAATTTCGTCCTGATTTTGCTGGAATAACTGTTATGACCGCCAAATATGGCTCTGCACTAAAGGTATCTGAAATAATTAAAGAGATTGACAAGGATTGCAAAATAGTCTGGGGCGGCCCACATCCAACTATTCTGCCCGATGAGGTTATGCAAAGTGAAAATATAGATTTTATTATAAAGGGGGAAGGCGAAGTCACGATAGCTGAATTGATTGATGTTTTAGAAAAAGGAAATTATTCTTTATTAAACAGAATTAGTGGATTGTCATATCGTGCAAATTCAGATGTATTTCACAATCCTAAGAGAGAACTGATTGAAGATCTAGATGTTGTTTCTTATCCTTTAAAAGAAAAAAACCATCTTGTATTTTCAGAACGTTTTAGGCCCTCTACTTTCGGAAACTTAATTACTAGCCGTGGCTGTCCATTTAGATGTGGCTATTGTGGGTCGCACAATCTATGGTCAAGAAAGGTTCGCAACCGGAAGCTGGTAAAGGTTATAAATGAGATTAAAGATATCATTGATAATTATGAAACTAATGAGATATATTTCTGGGATGACAGTTTTACACTTGATAGAAATAGGATAATCAGGCTGTGTTTGAAAATCCTAGAAGAGAGATTAAATATCTATTGGGGTTGCACAACCAGAGCTGACCTCATAGATGAAGAATTATTGGCAGCAATGAAGAAGTCAGGCTGTGATTATATATCATTGGGTATAGAATCGGGTAGCAAAAGAATTCTTGAGAATATTAAAAAAGATATAACACCTGAACAGGTTAAGAGGGCTGTAGAACTCCTAAAGAAATATGGCATAAGATATGAATTATTTTTTATGTTTGGATTTCCGGAAGAGACAAGAGAAGATATAAATCAGACCTTTGAATTGATGAAAGAATTAAAACAGGGGAGTATATGCCTAAGCATATTTACGCCTTATCCGGGGACAGAACAATTTGAAATTGCCAAAAATCACGGGTTAATACCTCAGTATATTGATTGGAGCAACTATTCACACCAAAGTCCAGAGAATCATTTTGTAAAGTATGTGTCAAAAGATGAATTTACTAATTTCATCCATAATTTAGCTTCCTGGATAGACGCAAGAAATGCACAGGGCTTAGATATAAAACTGTTATTAAACCACACAATTAAAGATATTTTTTCAGTTATAAAGAAGCCACAGCTGATTGTGAATAAATTAAATACACTGCGGTCGATTTTAAGCAGAAAATTACAATGCAGACTTAACAGAGAATGATAAAAGAATGATTCTTTTAGATAAACTAAATAGCATTTATTACAATAGTCCTTTGCCTGATCTGCCACGGATTATCATGATAGAACCCACCAACGCCTGTAATCTCCGCTGTATAATGTGTGATTATCAGAATACAAAAGATGGTACCTCTTTTTTTCTATCGCTTGATAATTTTAAAAAAATCTTTGACCAATTTTCAGATATAAGGGAATTTATATTCTGCGGAATAGGAGAACCTTTGCTTAATAAGGACATCTTTGAAATGATACGGATTGTAAAAGAAAGAAAGGTCCCATTCATAAATTTGATTACAAATGGAACATTGCTGAATGAGGAATATTCTCAGAGATTGTTGGAATCCGGGATAACACGTATACAGATATCCATCCACAGCGCCAACTCAAAGACCTTTGCATATGTCAGGCAGGATAAAGAAGAGGCCTTTGAACAGGTCAAAGAAAATATAAAGGTTCTTATAAAGTTTAAGAAAAATTTTCCTAACATAAAGATTTGTATTAATACAGTCATTAATCATTCGAATTTTAAAGAGATGCCAGACATAATTGAATTAGGCAGTGAATTAGGAGTAGATTTAGTAGAATTTTTTCAGATGACCACAATCTTTGATAAGCTAAAAGATATAAATGCCCCATTGAGCCAGGTCCCTTCATTGGTAAAACAGGCTCGCAAGTTTGCTAAAAGATTAAAAGTAAATTTAAGTTTTCTCGATGGAAATGAATATGGCAGATGTTATCAGTTATGGGACTTTATTATGATTCATTCAGATGGAAATGTCAGCCCCTGCAATGGAATAATGCCACAGGAAAAGATAGACGTTGGAAATATTCTCAAAACCCCTCTTAAAGATATCTGGTATTCAGACAAATATCAAGAACTCAGGCGACTTGTTAAGAATAATAAACTGAAAAATTGCCAATTTTGTGAATCGGGTTATCGCATAGAAGGATTAAATCTAAGATGGATTAAGAATTATTATATACGCCCATTAAAAAGAATCTTAAAAGAAAGGATTCGAGGTTGTTAGTATGCCAACTATAAGTTTTTTAATCCCCACTTATAATCGGGCAGGCTTTTTAGGTAAATGTATTGAAAGTATTCTCTTTCAGAGTTATAGAGATTTTGAAATTATAGTTATAGATGATGGCTCAACTGACAACACAGAGAGTTTAATCAAAGAGAGATACTCTGGTAGGATAAGATATTACAAATCCGCCTTCAATCGCGGCGTTGCGTTCAGCCGAAATACCGCATTAGGATATGCCAAGGGAAGATACTTAGCCTTGCTTGATAGCGATGATATTCTTTATACGCCAGATTACCTTAAGACTGTTTTAGACATTCTTGAATCCGACCCATCAATTGGGGTAGTTGGTTGTGATGCCTATTGTATAGATAGAGATGGAAAGAATATCTACGGGCAGACATTTTTTCAAACCACAATTGACCACCGAGATATAATTCTTTCATCAGGAATAAAGGATTTTGACTATATATTTTTTTATGGGATTCACAGCTGTGGTGCCTTGGTAAGAAGGGCCGTGATTGATGAAATTGGATTTTTAAATACAGACTATAAAATTGCCTGGGATGAAGATTTCTTTTTAAGGGTTGCAGCAAATCCTACATATAAGATTTATTATTATAATGAGCCTCTGGTAGGATATAGAATACACAATGGTAGTATTTCTAAGAATCTTTCTTTGTTATACAGAGAGAAGGTCAGGTGTCGATTAAATGCACTAAATCAAAATAAGCAGATTAGAGAGAGGCTTGGAATGAAAGCCAATAAGCGCATTGCTATGCAATATTTCTGTCTGGCTGATGCGTATAAGAGGGAGAAAAAGATACTTCATTGTATCTTTACTGTTTTGAAATTAATAGGTATCTATCCTTTTTTCATATTGGATATTATAAAAAGAAAGGCGCTTAATAAATTTTATGAAAGTAATGTTAATTAATCCTCTTCGGCAGCGGATATTGTCATGGCGCGAACAGGAAATTTTGTATATGCCTTTGGGGCTGGGATATATTGCAGCATTTCTGCGAGAGAACGGGCATTCGGTCAAGATTATTGAACGCAGGTTTTTCTATAAAGCAGATTATTGGGATGATAAAGTTATGGAATCAGTTAATTATTTGACCAGATTGGCAATCAAAGATTTTATGCCTGATTTAGTTGGAGTGACTGCCTCTACTCCATTGATAATGGATGCCTTGAGGACAATTAAGATAGCTAAGGAAGTAAATCCTAATATTATAACTATTGTTGGAGGTTGCCATCCAACTGCCTATCCTGAATTTACCTTAAAACAGTCTCCAGAACTTGATATCGTATGTCGCGGCGAGGGTGAGATTACGACCCTTGAGATAGCTAATGGCGTTTCCTGGGATGAAATAGATGGGATAACCTATCGTCGCGATGGAAGGATAGTTTCAAATCCAAAGAGAAAATTTATTAGCGAATTGGACAGTTTGCCTTATCCTGCGCGGGATCTATTTGATACAAGATTTTACTTCAGCAATAATCGCTCAGTTATGCGAGGGGTTTTTATGAAGAGTGTAACTCTTTATACAGCCAGAGGCTGCCCTTTTGAGTGCACTTTTTGCCAGAGCCCCCAATTATCCAAAGCAGGAGAGGGTAAATATTTTAGAATACATTCTCCGGAATATATTATCAGGGAAATAGAACACCTCGTTGAGACTTATGGAATTGAAGGGGTTTTCTTTCTTGATGATATGTTCTCTATAAATAAAGCAAGGGCACTTTCCATTTCCAGAAAGTTAATTCAGAGTGGATTGAATAGAAGGATCAAATATATTGTTCAGACGAGGGTAGATGCCGTTGATGATGAGTTGATGCAGGCATTAAGAGATTCAGGGTGTTTTCAGCTTATCTTTGGATGCGAGACAGGTTCGAATGAGACACTGAAGCGCATGAATAAGAAAAGTAATGTGGATAAAAATTTAGATGCAATTAGATTGTCGCAGAAATATAGAATTAACTGCACTGTAAATATAATGGTTGGGACACCCGGAGAGACAGAGGGAGATATCATTGAGACCATTAAATTTCTTAAAAAGGCGCATCCAAGCAGAATTGAAATTGCAAAATTTATACCCCTGCCAGGCTCATTAGACTACGACAGACTTACAGAACAGAAGATCCTCAAAGGAGAATATGAGAATTGGGATGAGATTTGCGAAAGATATGTAGAGAGTGATTTTACCTTTGCCAATATGTCGCAAAAAAGATTCAAAGAGCTTCTCAATAAACTAAAGAGGGATATCTATCTTTATACAAATTATTTCTTTGAGTTTAAAAATAATTTAAGAGTTGATTCCTATGAAAGTCTAAAAAAATTGATTTTTTTGATTTTGCATATAGGCTTTCTATATTTACCTTTATACCTCCAAGAAAGATTTAAAAAGATAATAGGACAAATGAATTATACCCTGAGATATATATTTTATGAAAATGCAATAAAGGAATAAGATGTCTGAATATCTTGCAACAACTATAATTCTTGGAATACCAAATTTAATTAAATTGCTAACTGGGGTTATAAAAAATAAGGTCATCGCATTGTTTTTAGGGGCTGAAGGATTGGGGATAGTTTCCATGGGCTCTTACGCTATCAATACCTTGATTCCTTTATCGACCCTTGGGTCAGAGCTCAGTGTTGTTAAATATTCTGCAGAAAGCAAGACTGCTATGGATGCACATAAAGTATTATTTACTGGAATACTCTTTACTATGTTTAATTCTTTGATATTATGTGCCTTTTTGATTATCTTTAAAGAAAGACTTTCGCTTTGGATATTTATGGGGAAGAATTATTTGTATGCGATATTTTTAATAATAGTGGCGTTTCCATTCTATTCTTTCTGTGAGATATTAGTTCACTATTTAAAAGGGCGTAGGTCTATAACTTCCATTGCACTTGGAAATTCCATTATCTCAGTCCTATCGCTTTCAATAGCTATCCCATTGATTTATTTTTTTAGGACCGAAGGGGGTTTTCTACAGATTTTAGTTACCGGGATAATCTCTTTCATTATATTATCTCTCTTCATTTTCAGGGAGCAGGGTATATTAAATAGTCTAAAAAAAATCAGTGTTATTTACCATTTCCTTGGAAACCTTGTCAAAGCAGGGTTTCTGCTCTATTTTCTGCCAAGGATATTTTATATCCTGACCTTATTTTTAGTAAAGATTATGATTGTCAAAAATTTTGATTTCAAAAGCAATGGAATCTATGAATCAGTGGTGCTATTAAGTGTAGTTATTTTTTCGTTTCTTTCTGATGTCTTAATGGGATATTTTTTGCCAACAGTCTGCAATAATATGAAAATGAATGAAAGAAATAGTGAGCTGAATAAAGCCATCCGGTTTATTATTTTAACCTCAGTCCCTACAATAATTATTGTGATTACTTATATTGGCAGATTTTTAATAAAAATTTTGTTTTCAAAGCAGTTCCTATCAGCCTTTGAATTTTTGCCATTGAGATTTATTGGAGATTATTTCTTTCTGATAAATAGCGCCATAACATTTATATTTGTAGCAAATTCCAATTACAGGGCTGTATTATCAGTGTCATTGATTTATAATGGACTTATTCTATTGCTTTCACTGTTTTTTCCCATATACCTTGGTTTTACAGGCTATTTTGTTGCTTATTTAATATCAACACTCTTGGTATTTATGGCACTTTCACTTTTTTTAAAAAAGCAACATAATATTTATATCTCTACAAGTAATTATAAAATAATATTATTCTCTTGCCTTTTAATGGTTATATGCTTTCTTTTAGCTCAGAACAAATATCTCCAGCTAATCACCATTCCTTTATTATTTGGCTGGCTATTTATAACCTTTACTATAAAAGAATTAAAGGGATACTGGGATAATCTTTTGGGATATATCAAGGTCAAGAAAAATCTTGCCCCTTTCGGGGCAAGATGACTTAAGAGATTTTTCTTGATTACAGAGATTTCTTGCTCATAGAATGTGCAATTAGAGATTACAGTGATTGTTTAACAAAGCTTTAATCTCTGTAATCTTATCTTTAATCTGTGTAATCATTTATATTTAATTTCCTTGTAGATCAAAGATAATATTGTGATTCCTAAATTATGAGAATTTTATTACTGACCGCTCCTATACCTGTCCAAAATTCATTTTTTCCAATTGGATTGTCGTATATCTATGGAGCCTTAAAGAAGGAAAACTATGAAGTAAAAATCGTGGATGCTATTGCGCCATTTAAAAAATATTCTAAAGAGAATATTAAAGAATTGATAAAAGACTATAAACCAAACGTTGTAGGATTTTCATTATTTATAAATTTCATTTCGGATGTATATGATTTTGTTAAGGAGCTAAAAAAACTATTCAGAGATGTTATTTTTATCGCCGGCGGGCCTCATCCTTCAGCTATGCCGGAAGAGGCTATAAGGAATGGCTTTGATTTTGTTGTGGTAGGCGAAGGGGAGGAGACCATAGTAGAATTGGTAAAAATGATTGAAAATAGCACAAACACTTTTGAAAAGGTAAAGGGAATTGCCTTCCTGGATAAATATTACAATAAAATTGTTATAACATCGCCGCGACCTTTGATTAAAGACCTTGATTCTCTGCCTTTCCCCGAACGGGATTTATTTCCAATCGAAAACTATACCGGGTTTAAGGACCCTAATTCCGACCCATATTTCTGGATTATTTCATCCAGCCGAGGTTGTCCATTTGATTGTTTGTACTGTATGAATGCCGATGTGTTTGGCAGAGGCTACAGATTTAGAAGCGCAGAGAATGTCTTTCAGGAAATCAAAGAACTTTATACTAAATTTAATGCAAGATACATATATTTCATTGATGATGAATTTATGATGAAAAAAGAGCGATTATATCGTCTTGCGGCTTTACTCGTAGAGAATAATCTCAATATTGGCTGGACAGCACTGGCAAGGATAACCAATATAGATACCGAATTTATAAATAGGATGGTAAGTGTAGGATTAAAGGAAATTGTCTTTGGCGTAGAAAGCGGGGACCTCGTTACTCTAGAAAAAATAAATAAAAGGATGACTTTGGAACATATTAAACAAGGCATAGAATATACTATAAAGAGTCGAATTCCGACCTTTGGAATAAATAATATGATTGGGTTCCCTTGGGAAACAAGAAAAAATATACTAAATACTTATAGATTAAATAAATCCATTCCAGATGATATTCCAGTTAGTCACTCTTTTTGGATTCCAATTCCCTACCCACGGACAGGATTATATAACAGATATCATGAAAGATATGGTTTTACAAATTGGTGGCTTGATAAGAAAAATTTTATCCCTGAATATGATGAAGATAATTATCAGCCATTTTTTAAGAGACATATGTTTTTTTTAGACCATAGCCAATTGAGGAATAATTTCTATAAATATGATTTATTGCACAGGCTATTTATTAAGAAAATATTTATAAAGGTTTGGTTACTGCAGGCCGGGAGAAGATTCAGCCATAGAAAGAAATATGCGACATTTTGCCTTTCATTTTTTTCTTATACTTTGTATATACTTTCACCTAAGTTGGAGAAGTTTATATTAAGTATTATCTTGTCTTCCAGAGTCTTTCAATTTTTTAAAAGAAGTTTTCGCATAGAAAAACAGACCTCCATTGGTCATTTTGTACCTAGAAGAAATAGCGAGGTATTAGAAACACTTAATTTGAATGAGACTTAAAACTAAGGCAAAAGAGCATCTAAGCTTAATTCTTGGATTAAAGCGAGGCAATTTCCAGAGGAGACCAAGGATCTATGATGCATTATATCTATTACACTCTGCGCAGCTTAAATTGCTAAAGAGATTCATTAAGGAGTATTTAAAGGGTGCAAAAGATTTGATAGTTCTTGATTTGGGCTGCGGGGATAAGCCATACATGGAATTCTTCTCTCCTTACACGGCAAAATATATCGGATGCGATGTTAATAATCGTAAAGGAGTAGATATAGTCTGTCCAGCTGAGACCGTTAATCTTCCTGATGAAAGTTGCGATATTGTTATATCAATTCAGACGATTGAACATGTCAATGACCCTTTAAAAGTTTTAGGAGAAATCTACAGACTATTAAAAAAAAGAGGGCAAGCTTTTCTTACCATTCCCGGATGCTTTTGTTACCATCCAGGAGTTGAAAGATATATTCCTGGGATGGAGGTAGAAGGTCCGACCTATCCTGACTATTGGAGGTGGACACAGGCAGGGATAATTAAATTAATAGGTGATAATTTTGCTTATAGACAGATAGGGCTTGAAAGTATTGGCGGTTTTTTTCAATGTTTTGGGCTCCAGCTTGCGTTTCTAATAACCGAGTCAACTAAGAGTATAAACAAATATCTCTGTTATTTAACTATGTTCACTATTGTTCCTGTAATAAATATTTTTTCTCTTTGTTTAGATAAAATATTTTTTAAATGGAACAGGCTTTGGTCTCCTTATACCATTTTTTTAGGCTATGCCATTATTTTAAAAAAATAAATTTAATATGAAAGAATTAGAAATTTGGCCTGGCCATTCACTTGCAAAAAAAATAGAAGTTGAAATACTCCAGAAGAATTTCTTATTTAACAAGGCATATATCGGACTTGAGGTAGGATGTGGGGATGGTTTCGAGTCTACGCTTCTGGCTGAGCTTTCAGGCAGAGTAGTTGCTTTTGATTTATTTTTAAAGGGTAATCATGTTGATTCAGTATCTTTTGATATGGCAAGACATAATATAATGAGTTCTCAAAGCAAAAATATAAAACTCATCAGATGCTCTGCTTGTCAGATTTCTTTTAAAGAAAATAGCTTTGATTTTATCTTTTCGTCTTCCAGCCTGGAACATATTAAAGAAAGAGGACTTGCTTTGAGAGAGATGAGAAGGGTATTAAAGCCTGAAGGCCATCTAATTATAATCCTGCCTACTCACATGCCATGCCTCTATGCCTGTGTACATACCTTTCTTTATCCTATAGCAAGGATATTGCAATTGTTTGTCAAAAACGAAAACCACATTCCTACTTTTAAGGGTGAGAGCGGTGAAAATAGTATCTCTCTATGGAAGCGGTTCTGGGCAAATCATCCTTCTTTTCCTCTGCCTGAAATGCACGGCAACTATAAAAATATTTTTGAAGAGTTTATTCAGCAGAGACCTTTGCATTGGCGCCGTCTTATAGAAGCAAATGGGTTTAAGATTATAAAATCATTTTCTGTCTGCTCTATGCCATGGCTTCTGATTGAGCCATTTTCTACGAAAGTAGCAGCAGAAATATATTCATTGTCTAAGAATTTTCATATAAGGCATGGTCATAATAGATTTGTTAAGACCTTAAGCTATTTAATCGGATTTATAGCCAGAAGGGCCTAATTGACTATGAATAAAATAAAGATTTTATATGTTCATACAGCACTTCCTATAGGAGGAGCTGAGGAATTAAGATTCATACTTTTACAAGGACTCAATAAAGAGAGATTTGAGCCATTTGTCTGTTGTATAAAAGAGAAGGGTCTGATCGGCGAGCGTATAGAGCGTTTAGGTATTCCTGTTGTAGAATTAGGTTTTTCTGGAAATTTCTATGACCTGCGAGTCTTCTCCGCTTTATTTAATTTGATAAAAGAAAAGGGCTTCCAGATTGTGCAATCGTGCATGTTTATTGCTACAATCTTTTCGACCTTTCCAGCCAGAGTCTTAAAGGTTCCAGTTATCCTTTCAGAAGAGCACTGCATTGAGGTTTGGAAAAGAATGCACCATAAGATTATTGATAAGATTGTATTCTCTCTACTGGATAAGGTCATTGCGGTCTCAGAAGAGGTAAAGAATTATATGATTAGCAATGAAGAGATATCGCCTGATAAAGTGTTTGTCCTTCCGAATACAGCAGATCAAAAAAGATTTGAGGATATATCTTTAGCAAGAGATTTACGAAAAGAATTAAATATATCCCAAAATGGTCCTGTCATAGGCATAGTCGGAAGACTTCATACTCAAAAGGGCCACAAGTATTTATTTGAAAGTTTATTTGAAATAAAAAAAGTTTTTTCTAATGTAAAGGTTTTGGTGGCTGGGGAAGGACCGCTTGAGCAAGAATTAAAAGAGTATGTCCATCAAATGCAGTTAGAAGAGAATGTTATATTTTTAGGTAGATATGAGGATATCTTATCTGTTTTTAATACTATTGATGTATTAGTCCTTCCTTCGTTATATGAAGGGCAGCCAGTTGTGATTTTAGAGGCTATGATGTGTGAAAAGCCAGTAGTTGCTACTTCAGTAGGTGGCATACCAGAATTAATTGAAAATGAGAAGACAGGTATATTAGTTCCACCTAAAAATATAGAGGCATTGAGTAGTTCTATTATAAAAATATTGAATGAAAAAGAATATGCTAAATATTTGGCCTTTAATGCAAAGAAAAGATTCTTAGAATATTTTACCCCTGAAAGATATGTGCAACGTATGGAGTGTCTTTATAATAAACTTTTAGAAGAAAAAAATGGAAAAAAAATTTAAAAAAGTTTTACCCTTAATTAGTATATTTAGTATCGTTACAGCCGCTACTTTATTTTATAGAATCTTTGAACCAATAAGTGTAGATAATTTTGCAATCAATCTTACCAAACGCATTGCAGCTGAGGCTGGAGGTTTTGTTACAAAGATTTATGACCCCTATAAAGAAAAAAGGGAAGAAGCTGATTTAGGGCCTGTTGTTACTGAAAGGCTGCTTAGTTTAAAAATAGGTTCTAAAGATTTTTATGCCACGCTTAATGAGAATGATTATTTAAAGGAGCATCTAAAGATTATAAAATATGATAATAAGCCTATTGTCAGAAGTAATTTTAGCTTTGATTATCAACCATTTAATGAAAAAAAATTAGAGACTTTGAGAAAAAAATATAACCCGGTTGAGATTATAGGGCCAGCAAAAAATGAGTTTGATAAGATATTGATAATTAGAAAGTGGGTAAATTCTCGTTGGAGATTTGGTATTCCACACAATATATCTTATAATTTTAATGCCTTGGATATATTGGAGAGGGCAGAAAAAGGGGAGAGGTTTTTTTGTAGCGAATACACCACTACCTATATACAGCTCCTTGCTTCTTTTGGCATAACTGCAAGATATGTAGGGCTTTTTAAGGGGCATGCTGTAGCTGAAGTCTGGTCTGAGGACTATAATAAATGGGTTGTCATTGACCCAACATTTAATCTTTATTATGAGATGGATGGCATACCCATTAATGCTTTGGAATTACATAACATTTGGGTGCAGGGTGATTGGAGGGGAGTAAATGTTGTCTTAGGTAATAAGGGTAAAGAAATAGAGAAATATCCATTTAAGTTGATAGATTATTATGAAAATTTTTTTATCAGGATGAGAAATGACTGGTTTACAAATCTTTATCCTCGGTGGCATCCTAAATCTAATTCTATAATGAATGGCTTGGAATGGTCAGATAGATATACAAAGAATGAGATTCGTATTGCCAATGAGACAGATAGAACAGAAGATTTATACTGGACCTTAAACCAAGTTTACATAACACTGGTGGATTATGATGTCTTGCAGGATGGAATTATTCTTAGAGTTTATTTAGATACTGTTACACCTAACTTTGACAAATTTTTAATTAGTTTAAATGGAGGAAAAGATATGGTTTATATTACAGAACCAGTTTTCGAATGGAAATTGCAGAAAGGATTAAATATACTAAAGGTAACTTCTATTAATAAATTTGGGATAAAGGGAAAGTCTGCAATCATCTCTATTAATTATATTTAAGAGAGACAACTAATGGATTTTGAAATTATGCATTTGACAAAACATAATGACCCACGCGGATATTTGGTAGAGTTTTTGAAAAATAGTGAACTCAGTGCGCCTAATAAAAATTTTGGTCAGATTTATTTTGTAACTTTTAACAAGAAAAACGTCATCAGAGGAAATCATTATCATAAAGAAACAGAGGAATGGTTTGGGGTATTATCTGGCTCTGTATTAGTAGTTCTTGAAGATGTTAATACTAAGGAAAGAAAGACCTTTGAATTACATTACGATGAGACCGAATTTGTGAGATTAAAGATAGGCATTGAAATAGCTCATGCTTTTAAATCTTTGAGCAACGCAGTTATTTTACTCGATTATGCCAATAGGCAATATGATCCTAATTATACAGACCGACATTTTTATATGCTTATGAAAAAATGAAATTTTAATTAAAAGGAGAAATATATGCCTAGGAGAGAAGAGATTAAAGAATATTGGAAGATAAGGGCTATTAATGAAGGTAACGACCCTCGTTCTACAATAAAAGATCATGAATTTAGAGAAATGGAGATAGCTATAATTTCTAGATACCTTAAACCAACAGATGTAGTTCTGGACATAGGTTGCGGCAATGGTTTTTCTACATTTTGTTACTTAGAGAATGTAAGTCAAATCATAGGCGTTGATTATATTCAAGAATTTATCGATTGGGCAAATAGATTGTATCTAAATGATGCTAATCGCAATAAACTTAGATTTCTACAAGCAGATGTTCTTGCCCTTCCTTTTAATAACGATCAATTTGATGTGGTGTTATCTGAACGGACGTTGATTAATCTTTCAACATGGGAAGACCAAATGAAAGCTTTAAAAAATATATGGAGGGTATTAAAAAAAGGTGGTCGATTGATTCTTCTTGAGGTATCTGTCCAAGGCATGGCAAAGTTAGACGAAATGAGGGAAAAATTTGGAATAGAAGAAATGAAGAAACATTGGCACAATCTTTATATAGATGAAAATATGTTGCAGCAATTTCTTGTAGGTAAGTTTGCTATCAAAGATATTAAGCGTTTTGGCATTTACTGCCTGATTTCCAAAATTGTTCATCCACTTTTAGTTGCGCCTGAGATACCACAATATGGAGCAAAGATCAATAAAATTGCCAGTCTTATTGGTAGAGAATATATCGATTTTGATGGTGGGGCAAGTCATCAATTCATGTATGTTCTGGGAAAAATATAAATTTGAACAAGACTCTTGCAGTTTTAACTTGCTATAACACGGCTGAACAGACTAAATTTACTTTAAATAAATTTCCACTAAAAATAGACTATGATATTTTAGTAGTTAATGATGGTTCCACAGATAGAACCCAAGAGTATATAATTTCTTCTGGATTTAAAGTAATTACACATATTCAGAATAGAGGTGTTGGAGCTGCTATAAAGACAGGTATAAAATATGCCTTAGAAAATCATTATTATGCAATAGCAATTTTGGCAGGAAATAATAAGGACGACCCGAATGAAATAGAGCGGTTATTTAAACCTATAATAGAAGAAGGATTTGATTATATACAAGGCTCAAGATTTTTAAAAGGTGGCAGATGGGACAATCTGCCTCTTTTTAGATACGCAATGGTAAAAGTCCATGCCTTACTATTGACACTTTTGACAGGAAAGAAATGCACTGATGCGCTTAATGGTTTTAGGGCTTACAGATTGTCTGTATTTAATGACCCAAGAATAAATATCTGGCAGGATTGGCTTGATAGGTATGAATTTGAAACGTATCTTCATTTTAAGGTATTAAAATTAGGTTACAGATTTAAAGAGGTCCCTGTATCAAAGATTTATCCAAAAGAAAAGAATGTAAAATATACTCATATAAGACCAATAATAGATTGGTGGAGTATAATGAGGCCCTTGGTCTTTCTAATATTTAGACTTAAGAAATAAAGTTTAGATGGATAAAAAAAGATTAGACATAAAAATCTGGATTTTTTTTGTTGCCTTTAGTATGGGAATTATCTTTTTTTCTGTAACTAAACCTGAGCTCAGTGGAAAGGACGATTCTCAATATGATACCTTAGCTTGGAATTTGGTTTCAGGCAATGGTTATTCTTTAGATGCGAATCCTCCTTATAGGCCTTCAAATTTAAGGGAGCCCGGATATGTCTTCTTTTTATTCCTTGTTTATAGATTCCTTGGTCATAATATAAAAGCTGTATATTTTATCCAGATCTTCCTTTTTTCTATTGCCTGTATTTTGATATTTCTTATAGCAAGAGAGGCCTTTAACATTCAGGTGGCCAAATACTCAGCCTTTCTAACATCGTTCTGTCCTACCTTAGCCAACTATACAATCCTTCTATATTCAGAAATATTTTTTATTTTCATTCTGGTTTGCACTATCTTTTCTCTAATAAATGCAAAAAACTCTAATTCAACAATATGGTTTTTGTTTTTAGGGATATTATCAGGATTACTGGTTTTGTGTAAAGCCATTATGTTATTTTTTACTATACCACTTGGGCTTTATTTATATTTGAATAGAAAAGACCTTAAAAAGATAATCTTATTTTTTTTGACATCACTTTTAATCATAATGCCTTGGTTTTTGAGAAATTATCACACTTTTAGAACATTTAATTTAGCGAATAGAGGCGAGATGAACTTATTGATACGGGCCAATAAGGTAGATTACTCCTTTCAGAAAATTAAAGAGTCAATAATCTATAGTATCTCAGAATATCTTGGCTATAAGTTTTTTCCAGATACCTCAATAACTTCGAGGGATTTTTTATTAATGGAAGACTACAGGGTTTACGATAGACATAAAGAACTTTTAGAAGAAGGGAAGAGTGAAAGGGAGATAGGTCAAATCTTAAAAAAAGAGGCCTTGATAAAGATTAAGGCACATCCCTTAAAATATCTGATTCAGACACCTATAGAATTTTTTAAGTTGACTGCCTTTATGCA